>DATBBZ010000145.1:0-11918 GCA_036270745.1 Gemmatimonadales bacterium
AGGAAGGCGCTATCGCCATTGAGACCCTGACAGGTGACGTCTGATGTCTGGTGTTCTTACTTCCCGATCTGCTTTTAGTACGCAGCGGCATTCAACAGGCCTTTCAGCTCGGCTTGGTCCTTGACCTTCAGCTTGATCATCCAGCCCCCACCGTAGGGCTCGCGGTTCACCGCCGCGGGATCCTGCTCCAGCGCGCCGTTGCTTTCCACCACCGTACCGGCCACCGGGCAATACAGGTCCGAAACAGCTTTGACCGCCTCGATGGTTCCGAACACCGCGCCCTTGGCGAAGGCGGCCCCTGCTTTTGGGAGGTCGACGTACACGACGTCCCCCAACTCACCCTGCGCGTAGTCGGTGATGCCGATCTGCACCACCGACCCGTCGCCGGTCGTTTTGACGTACTCGTGCTCCGCGGTATACGAAAGGTCGGCAGGAACGTTGGCCATGTGCGGGATCCGGTTTGGAGGGTGCCTGGAAATTCGGGGCGAAGGTTATCAGGTGTTGGAGCGTTTCGTCAACTCAGCGTACACCGCGCGGGCCTTCTCCTCCAACGCCTCCCGCGACCCGTCGTTGTCGATCACGTATTGCGACTTCCCCCGCTTCCGGTCCGACGGCATCTGCGCCGCGATCATGGCGTCCGCCTCGGCGTTCGAAAGGCCCCGCAGGAGCCGGAGCCGGGCGCGCCGGACCGCGGCGGGCGCGTCGACGAGGACGACCGCGTCGAAATGGGCCGGATCGAGGGCCTCGAACAGCAGGGGGATGTCGTTGATCACGATCCGGTCTCCCCGGGCCCGCGCCTCCTCGAGCAGCTGCGCCCGACGACGCTGTACGGCGGGGTGCACGAGGCTGTTGAGCGCGGCGAGCGCCGGATCGTCGCCCATCACCTTGGAACGGAGGGCGGCGCGGTCGAGGGAGCCGTCGGGGTTCAGCACGTCGCGCCCAAACCGGCGGACGATGGCGGTGAGTACCTCGGTGCCCGGCGCCTGGGCTTCGCGGGCCAGCTGGTCGGCGTCAATGATCGTCGCACCCCAGGATCGAAACAGGTCGACGACGGTTGATTTGCCAGCGGCGATGTTGCCGGTGAGGCCGATGTTCAGCGTCATAGCAGCGCCGTTTGGTCTTCATCCGCTCTCGGAACTCTGTGGCAATGCCGGCAGCGTGCCTCGTATGACTCGTGTCCCCCCACCATGATCGTCGGGGAGTCCCACTGGGCCGGTTTGCCGTCCACCAGGCGTTGATTCCGAGTGGCCGGGCCTCCGCAGACCACGCAGATCGCCTGGAACTTGTCGACCACTTCGGCCACGCACATGAGGGTCGGCATAGCTCCGAAGGGGAGGCCGCGGAAGTCGACGTCGGTCCCCGCCAGGATGACGCGGACCCCCCGATCGGCAAGTCCATTCGCGACGGCTACCAGGCCGTCGTCCAGGAATTGGGCTTCGTCGACTGCCACGACCTCGGTGGTGGGGGCAATCTGACGAATCAGCTGCTCCGACGAGTCGATGGGCTCGGCTTCGACGGTGATGCCGTCGTGGGAGGTCACGGAATAGAGGCCGGCGTACCGGGCGTCCAGGTGGGACTTGAACACCTGGACCCGCTTCCGGGCGATCACGGCCCGGCGGACCCGCCGGATGAGCTCTTCAGATTTGCCGGAAAACATGACCCCGGCGATGACCTCAATCCAACCGGGGCGGGTGCCGTGGAACATGGGGGCGTAGGGTAGCGGGGGGCTTGGGGTAGGTCAAGGAAGCCTTGGTATCTTGCGGTTTTTCGGGGGGGTACCCCATATTGTATCGGTTTTTCAAGGCTTTTTGGGATGCCCCCCCGTTTTGGGGTGATTTTGCAAGGCTTTTTCGACCCACCTCCACCAGGGAGTGCGCCATGAACAAAGCCGAGCTGACTGCGGCCCTCGCCATGCGGACGAAGATGTCCAAGGCGGATGCCGGCCGGACGATCGAAGCCCTGTTCGACGATAAGGGCATCATCGCCGGTGAGTTGAAGAAAGGTGCGAAGGTGCAGATCACGGGCTTCGGGAATTTCGAGGCACGGAAGCGCGCCGCTCGCATGGGGCGCAATCCGAAGACCGGCGGCGTCATTCAGATCAAGGCGTCGATCGCGCCCGCGTTCCGCGCCGGGAAGCAGCTGAAGATGGCGGTCAACAACAAGATGAAGTAGTTGACGTTTTGTTGAGGAGTTTCGCTATACTTTGACGTCGCTGTGAGACGTCATGGTGACCAATAGCGAAGCGGTATGCGGGCCACCCCGTCGGGTGGCCCGTCGCTTATCCAGGACCCTCTAGGCTGTTGTGAGCTGCAATCCCCGCTGACAATGCTTGCAGGTGACCTGCTGCGGCGTCTTCCACCGCGGCGGGAGATCGAGCTTCTGCTCGGCGCCGCAGTCGGGGCAGGTCCCGGTCGCCCCTTTGCCGAGCTCCGGAGTGCCTAGGCGCTGGAAGAACTGGACGATCGCAAAGATGACAAAGCCCGGGACAAGCAGGAAGTGCGCGACGGGGATGAAGACCGATCCCAAGGCGCAGGCCCAGAACGTCCCCAAGGCCTTGAGGGCTCTGCGCGTCCGAGCCTTCCTGTCGAACGAAATGACGGTCACCGTGCCGCGCGTCGACTTGCCGCTGTAGCCGGTGAGCTGAAATGCCTGTTCTCGCTGCGGATTCATCCCTATCCATCCTCGACGTCTAGCCGTCTAGTCTTATCGGTCGAGGCGCGCGTTCACCCTCCGACCGCGTATCGTCATGCCAGACAGCCGGGCGACTGCGCGTTCTGCGGCTGACCCCGCCACCTCCACCACACTGTTCGCGTCCCGCACGTCGATGCGTCCAATGTCGTCCTTCGACAATCCCGCCTCACGAATCAGGGCACCGACAATGTCCTTGGCACCGGCACGGTCTTTCTTCCCCACGTTGATGAAAATCTTGACGCGGGCCGCAGCCACCCTTCCCTCTTCCCTCTTCCCACTTCCCGCTTCGCGTCCCAGAGCGTAGGCAGCGGCCGCCACCTCTGCCGCATCATACCGCTCGAGGAGCGGAGCAATCAGCGCCAGCTCCGCGGCGAGGTCACCGGCCTCGATCCGGGCCGAAAGCTTCGCCCGGGCGTCCCGTGCCGCTGAGCCGGCCCCGGACAGGACGGGCACCGGCGTGAGAGGCGACGCGAGAGTTCGCGCATAGGGGAGCTGTTCCGGCGTCAACAGCAGTACGGGCATCCCCACCGTCGCGAGGGCGGCCAGCTCGGCCCGTGTCGGGAGATCGGCGCAGATCACGACATTGGCGGTCCCGGGCGCTTCCAGACCCCGGCGCCACACGAATGCTTCCCCGGGGTCCAGCACATCGAGCGCCACGGCGACGGCCGCTTCCCGTGTTGCCAGTCCTGTGATCAGGTACTTCGCGCTCCCCAGCGGGGGCAGAGGACGAGCGTTCTCACCGACCGGAAGGTCTCCCACCACCTCGGGCCGGCGGGCCTGGGCCTCGAGCAGGGTCTCGATGCCGGAGGGGTTCCAGCTCAGGACGATCCGGCGCGCCTCCTTCAGCTCCGCAAGGAGCGCGTCGACCGCGGCCATTTCAGGAGTTCCCTGAATGGACTCCGGCCAGGCCAGGACTACGGTGCGAATCTGCTCAGGCCTAAGGGCGGAGCGGGTGAGGAGGGCCGCCAGGTCAGATGGACATCCGGCGAACACGTCTACCAAGCCCCCTTGGAGGAGGCGAGCGGTGCGGTCCAGCCCGGTAACGGCGTGGAATCGAAGAGGTTGGGGCGCCGACCAGGCCGATGCGGCGCTGGGGCTTTCCGTGATGATCAGCACCGGAGCGTGCCCCTGGACCAGCGGCCACAGGGCGCCGGCGCATTCGGGGGCGGGGGGAGACACGATCAAAACCGGGCGTCCGCGCTCGAGCGCAGACGTCGCTTCCACAGGTGCCGTCACACGGTCCTCAATTGTCAAAGGGCGATCAATTCTCTGTCACGCATGCTAGTCGGCGGAAACGACGCAGGCAAGGGAGAGCTCCCACTAGACGTCTAGACGTCTAGACGTCTAGGTTGAAACACCCTTCAAACCGGGATTCACGGTGCCCGACGGTCTCTCGCAAAATCTGCAGCATCTCGAAACGTCAGCGACCATTGCCATCTCGCAGGAGGCGAAGCGCCGGCGCGCCGCGGGTGAGGACGTCATCGACCTGGGGGCGGGAGAACCGGACTTCGCCACGCCGGCGATCCCGGCGGAAGCGGGCATCCGCGCTATTAAGGAAGGACATACCCACTATCCCGCGAACGAAGGGATCCTGGAGCTGCGCGCGGCGGCCGCGAAGCATCTCTCACTGCTGTCCGGTGGGCGGCCCGTAAACGCCGACCACATCGTCGTGTCGTCCGGGTCCAAGCAATCGCTCTTCAATGCGTGCTTCGCGCTGTTCGGGCCGGGAGACTCGGTCGCGATCCCGGCGCCCGCCTGGGTGTCCTATCCGCAGATCATTCATCTCGCGCGCGCGCGTCCCGTCATGGTGGCCGGGGATGCCGAGTGGGGCTTGAAGGTGGGCGTGAAGGACCTGGAGCGGATGGTGCCGACGCCCAAGGGCCTGATCCTCTGTTCGCCCTGCAATCCCACCGGAGCGGTGTACTCGCAGACCGAGCTGCGTGCCATCGCCGAGTGGGCGGTGCGCAAGAACGCATGGATCGTCGCCGACGAGATCTACCGCCGCATCCACTACGGCCCCGGGCCGGCACCCTCATTCCTCGACCTGGAAGACGACCTCCTCAAGCGGGTCGTCCTGATCACCGGCGTCAGCAAGGCCTATGCGATGACCGGCTGGCGGATCGGGCTGGCGCTCGCGCCTCAAGCCGTTGCCAAGGCGATGTCCGCGTTGCAGTCCCACACCACGAGCGGCGCGAATCATCAGGCGCAGTACGCCGCGGCGGCCGCGTACGCCGACGAGCGGGTGGAGCAGGATGTGCAGCGGATGGTTGCCGAGTTCCGCAAACGGCGGGATCTGGTGGTCAGCCGGTTCCGGCAAGATCTCCCCGGCGTGGAATTCGTCGAACCGGTGGGCGCGTTCTACTTCTTCTTCCGCGTCGACTCATTCGGCGGGATGAACGGCACCGATTTCTGCACGCAGCTGATCACCGAGACCGGCGTGGCGCTGGTGCCGGGCGCGGCGTTCGGCGACGACCGCTGGGTGCGGCTTTCGTACGCGGCGGCCACGACCGAATTGACGAAAGCGCTCGACCGGATCATCGAATTCGCCACCGTCCGCGAAGCGGGCCGGTCCAAGTAACCCTACATTCCCCATCCCATGGTATTCGAAGCCAAGATCATTCCGCTCGACGGCAAACTTCCCAAGGTCACGTACCGCTGGGATGCGGAGACCGACATTCTGTCTGTTTCCTGCAAAGGCACGGGGAAGGGCAAGGGACTCAGCGGCACCGTGGATCTCGAAGGGGCCGACGGCTCGTTCGTCGTGCTCGACGTGGCGGAGGGCGCGTTGCGCGGGCTCGACGTGGTCACGTGGCCCGACGACATCAAGACCCTGAACACGCTCGCCGCGCCCGCCGACCCGAAGGAGGGCGCCGTCATCTTTCCCTCGCGGAACTCGCAGCCGGGGGTGGCGGCCGTGGAGGTCGATACGCCGCTGACCATGGAGAAGAACGCCGCCGAATCCATCCTGCATCTGAGAGTGGGACGGACCCGGACGGCGACTCCCGTACGCGTCGGGGATCACCTCCTGGTCGAGATCGACAAGCAGAATCGGTTGGCTGGGGTCTGGCTCCTCGACGTCCCGCCCTTCCCGAACGTCGAGGCCACCGCGTAGCCGTGGACGAGCGGCTCGAGCGATATATGCGCGAGCTGTTCGCCGTCGAAGACGCCGCGCTGGTCACCATCCGGGAACGGCAGGCTCGGGCGAAGCTCCCCGAGATCAACGTCTCCGCTGAAGAGGGACGGCTGCTGGCCGTGCTCCTGGCCGCCGTGCAGGCCCGGCGCATTCTCGAGATCGGCGCGCTCGGCGGGTACTCCGGCACCTGGATGGCCCGCACGCTCCCGCCCGGCGGTACCATGACCACGATCGAGTTCGATCCCCATCACGCCCAGGTGGCGCGCGAGGCGTACCGCACGGCCGGCGTGGCAGATCGCGTGGAGCTCATCGAAGGCGCGGCCCTCGACGTGCTGCCCACCCTGAAGCCCGGCTTCGACGCCGTATTCATCGACGCCGACAAGGCGCCGATGGCCAAATACTTTGAATGGGCGGTCCGCCTCCTCCGCGTCGGCGGGCTGCTGCTGGGCGACAACGCCTTCCACGACGGCAAGGTCGCGGACCCCTCGGTCACAGCCCCGGACACCGAAGGCGTGCGGGCGTTCAACCGGCTCGCGGCAACCGACCCCAGAGTCAACGCCACCGTGATTCCCATTCGCGACGGCCTGGTGGTGGGCGTCAAGGTGCGGGACTGATGGCGCGTCCGCCCTGGCTGGACGCAGCCCTCGCAGCCGGCGCCGTGCCCGCCTCCTTCGTCCCCGACGCATCAGGTGGCAGGAGTGACGCCGAAGACGTCACGGGCGCGGACGTGATGGAGGGCTCCGGCCTCGCGGTCCACGAGCTCCGCTACGCACCGCTCGCGCCCTCCGCGGTCACCTTCGTCGACGGCATTCAACGGTGGGCGGTGGTCGGATACGATGGCGTGGTCCCGCTCATCAGCGCGTACGTTGCCGCCGCAGCGCGCCGTCGCACCGGGGGTCGCCTCCAGACCGTCGCTGAGGAATCGCGTCGCGTCGTAGTCACGGCGGAGGGGTCCCTGAGCCCCAAGGTCCGCGACGCGCTCCACCGGTCCGGGGAAGACGTGGTCGACCTCAAGGACGAGGTACCGGGACAGCCGGGCCGGACGCTCACGGCGGCGGGGATGCGGGTCGAACGCCTCCGGGAGAGCGTGGAACGCGCCGTCGCCGAGCCCCTCGCGGACCGCCTGCAACCGGATGAGTGGCTCGTGGTCGACGGCGTCCTCTCGAACTCCGCTCCGCTAGCCAGCCACCCGCGCACATTGGGTCTGATCAAGAGCCACGGGGCGCAGTACTTCACCGGGGACGAGTTGACGCGCGCACTCAGGTTACCGCAGGGACACCGCACCTCGGTTTTTCAGCCGCACCGGCATGGCTCTCAGGCGGTCTACTCGTGGTATGTGCGACTGTGGCCCTGGGAGGGACATGACCTGCTGTACGGCCTGCTGCGGGTCGAGGCGCGTGCCCACACCGACTCGATCGGTCTGGCCGACGCGATCGGCGCCTGGCTGGTGAACGAGCGCAAGCCGTTGTCCACACCAGACGCGCGCTTCGATCGATTGCTGTATCCTATTCATGACGTGGAGAACTACCTGCGCAGCCGGGCTCCCCAGTATCTGGTGGCCGACCCGGGCTCTCGCCTGCCCAAGACGCCCGTGACGGCCGGGACGGCCGAGACCAGCCCATGAGCGTCGGACGAGTCGTCGCGACTGAGCTCAAGCCCGCCACGCCGCACCAATTCCACTTCTGGACGGCGCGGGACACGAGCATCGGCATCGGCGCCATCGTGCGCGTCGAAGATCCGGCCGATGCCGAACGTGTGGTATTCGGCGTGGTGACTGACGCGTTCGCGTACTCGGATCTCGCCACTCCCCTCCATGACGTGGTGTCAGCCGACGGCGATCCCGAGCGCGCCGGCACCGCGCCGACCCTGCGCCAGGAGATCAGGCTCTGGACGGCGGCCGTGCTCCGGCAATTCCCGGAAGACCCGCTGCAGCCCGTCCCCCTCGGCCGCGTGCTGGTCGCCTCGGACGCCGACGTCGCCTCGGCCCTGCGGATGGACACGTATCTCACCGGCGCCGCGCCGACCGGGATCCCCGTCGGCCTCTACACGTCCGGCGGTCTCGAAGCGCCCGTATACCTGGACTCGGACTTCCTGCTCGGCCCCGAGGCCGCGCACCTCAACATCTCCGGCATCTCCGGACTCGCGACCAAGACGTCGGCGGTCGAGTTCCTGATCTCGTCGATCTTCCAGCACTTCCCGGCGCATCGCGGCCGGATCGCGGCCGTCTGCTTCAACGTGAAGGGTCCCGATCTCTGCTTCCTCGACCGCGCCGGGCAGCTCCAGGATGAGGACCGGCGGCGGTACGAACGCCTGGGCGTGAGCCCGGAGCCGTTCCAGCGGGTCCGCTATTACGCGCCCTTCAAGCCCGACGGCGTGAACCTGAACACCCTGCGCACGCACCCAGATCTGGTCGGCGATGTCGAGCCGCTGGTCTGGGGTCTGCGCGAGGCGCTCGATTTTGCCGAGGTCCTGCTCAACAAGGACGACATCGACGCGAAGGCCGATGCGTTCATCGACTTCCTGAAGGACCGGGTGGTGGGCCAGCCCTTCGACGACGGTTTCGGCAACCAGCACCAGGTCGAGACCTTTGCGGACCTCGACGCGCTCTTCCGCGCCATTCTCCGCGGCGTGGAAGACTCGGGGCGGGGAGACATGTGGCGCACGCATCACGTCGCCACCATCCGCAAGGTCCGCAACCGGCTCTCGAACATCTCGACCCGCTGCAAGGGCCTGGTGACCGACGACGGCGACATCGGGGACCTTCCCTGGGGCTCCTTCGAAGACCGGGGTGTGTACGTCATCGACGTCGCCAACGTCGATCCCCTCGGTCAGGACCTCGTGTTCGCGCGCGTGGTGTCGAAGCTCCGCGAACGCCTGGAGCACCGGAACCTCGGCGTGGACGCGGTTGTGGTCTTCGTGGACGAGCTGAACAAGTACGCCTCCGGGGACGGTCCGGAGACCCACGTGAAGCGCATGCTCCTCGACATCTCCGAACGGGGCCGGTACCTGGGGCTCGCGCTCTTCGGGGCCGAGCAGTTCCGGTCGCAGGTCCATCGCCGCGTGGTGGGGAATGCCGGAACGCAGGTGTTCGGACGCATGGACGCGGACGAGCTGGCGACGCCCGGGTACCAAGTCCTCTCGCCGGCGACCAAGATCAAACTCGCGACGCTGCCGATCGGGGAGCTGATGGTCCGGCATCCGCACTTCACACAGCCGATTTTCGTCCGGTTCCCGAGGCCCGCGGTGATGCGGGGGCGGGACGGCGTGGAGCGGTTTCCGCCCGCCGAGGACCTGCCGTTCGAGGACGCGATCGTGCGGCAGCTGATGAAGCTCGACCGCCGGCTCAAGCCGAACGTGCTGAAGGACCTGGTCGCGTCCCGGGAGCAGGAGGATGTGCGGCGCGCGCTGGCGGCGGTGCGCCGGGCCCGCCCCGACGACGTCCTGGCGTACTTCCGCACGGCTCTGGGCAACAAGGTCGCCGCGGACGTGCCGCGGGAGCGGCGCGCAGTGCCGCCGCTCAGTCCGATTTCGGAAGAGCCATACTAAGCGGGGGAGCGCATGTCCTTCGGACGGTCCGTCACCGTCATAGCCGGGATTCTGGGCGCCTCGACTCTCATTGGTGCGCCGCCCGCGAAGATCCTGCTCCGATATCACCCGCGTCCCGGGACCGGCGAGCACTTTCGCAGCTACTCGTACTACTATCTCGGCGGCACCCTGATGTCGGGCCCGCGCCCGGAGCATTCGCTCACGCTCTATGGCTGGGATTCGGTAGTCTCGGCCGGGGGTGACAGCATCGTGCGCCGTCTGGAGATCGACTCCTTGTCCCGAACCGACGCGGGTCAGTCGCCCGGCCTGGCGCCGGCGCGGCTCCTGTTCGAGGCAACTTGGAGCGATCGCCGGACTCTCCGCGGAGGCATCAGAGGCACCACGTCACCCGGAGCGCTGAATCACATGATCCCGGACGTCTTGGGTGGAATTACCCGGTTCCCGGATGACTCTGTTGCGGTGGGGGACTCCTGGAAGGACGAGGGTACCTATCACGTCGTCGAGGTCCAGGATACTCTTGGCTCGCTGCGGACCCGGGTACAGGCGAAACTCAAGTCCCTGACCATCGACGGGGCGGACACCTTGGCGGTATTCCACCTGAAGGTTCGGCTCGACGGGCCTGAATGGTTCTTCAAGGACATGCAGCAGACCCAGCAACTGTCTGGTACCCTGGAAGGGGACGAGGTCTATTCGATGAGCCGAGGGGTCACGGACTCGCTCTCGCTGACAGGGACCATCACGACCGACTTTGACTTGGGCGGGGGCAGGCGCGGGGGCCTGCCGACGAAGATCAGCCTGGTGCGCGTGACGACCAGGGGCAATTGAATTTCGCCCTACGGAACGGAGGTGTCATGATGCCTCGATGGATCACAGCCATCATTTTCACTGTCGGTCTCATGGACCACGCCGGGCCGGGCCCGAAGGTCACCCTGAGTTTTGCGCGCGACACCACCCGGCTTCACTACGCCGTCCGGGAGCAATTTGCGCCCGGTGCCACCACCGCGCGCGAGGTCAGCCTGGTATGGGCAGTGTGGGAGACCATCGTGTACGTCACCGAGGAAGCGAGCGATTCGGGGCCGACCCGCCTCCTGCGGGTCCGGGTAGACTCGAACCAGGGCGGTTCAGGCGGTGACATGGGGACCGGACCGTATCCCGGATTCAAGGCCCTGTTCAACGATCGACGCCAGTGGATCGACACGACGACCATACCCGACTCGATCGTCAACGTCTTTCGCGGCATCGCGCTCAACGGGATGATCCCCCTTCCCGATCAGCCCGTCGGCGTGGGCGACTCGTGGACCAGCGACGGTCCCATGCAAATAACGCATTTCTTGGGGTCAATTCGCAACCAGCGTACGAGCACGGGGTGCAAAGTGAAGGCGATCCGCGTCGTGGGCGGCGACACGTTAGTCGACTTCGACATCAAGGTGCGTCTGCACGGGGACTACACGTCCCCGAGAGGCCAAGGCCCCGTCGACCTGGACGGGACACTGGACGGACGTGAGACATTCTCCGTGAGTCGGGGCGTCACCGAATCGCTCAAGCTCGCCGGACGCCTCGAATGGGAGCAGACCCACAACACGCCGCGTGGTCCCATGCAGGTTCCCGTCGCCATCGACCAGACGATCCAGCGGACGCTGATCCCCTGAAGCTCGCCCATCTCTCCGACCTCCACCTCGGCTTCCGCCAGTATGAGCGGCTCACGCCGCGTGGGAGCAATCAACGCGAGGCGGATGTCGCGACGGCCCTGAAACGGGCGGTGGACGACCTGCTCGAGCAGAAGCCGGATTGCATCGTCATCGCCGGGGACGTATTCAACGCCGTTCGTCCCACCAACGCCGCCATCCTCACGCTTTTTCAGGAGCTCCAGCGGATCCGGCAGGCGCTCCCGGAGACGGCCGTGATCATCGTGGCCGGAAACCACGACACGCCGCGATCGGTGGAGACCTGGAGCATTCTGCGGCTGTATGAAGCGCTGGGCGTGCAGGTCGCGCTGGACGTGCCGCGGCGGATCCCGTTGCCCGCCCACGATGCCGTCGTGCTGGCTGTGCCTCATCAGGCCATCGCCCAGGCCGAGCGACCCGCCCTGCGTCCGGAACCGGGCGTGGCGCACAACATCCTCGTGGTCCATGCCGAGGTGGACGGCATTTTCGCGTTCGAGAAGGGCGCGGCGGAGTACGGCAGCGGCGTGCTTACCCGCGCGGAGCTCGGTGCCGCTCACTGGGACTACGTCGCGCTGGGTGCGTACCACGTGGCCCGCGAGCTCGAATCGAACATGTGGTACTCGGGGAGCCTGGACTACGTCAGCCACAACCCCTGGGGCGAGCTGATCGACGAGAAGAAGCACAAGCGGCCCGGCAAGGGTTACCTGCTGGTGGACCTCCCCGGCGCGAAGGTCACGTTCCGTCCCATTGAAGCCCCGCGCCGGTTCGTCGATCTCCCGCCCATCGACGCGCCCGACAAGACAGCCGCCGAGCTGGACGCCGAAATCGCGGCGGCGATCAAGAAGGTCAAGCCGTCGGTGGACGATCAGGTCATCCGTCTCGTG
>DATBBZ010000146.1:0-3852 GCA_036270745.1 Gemmatimonadales bacterium
CCCGGAGCACGCGGCGGTCCGCGAAGTCGCGGACGCGCTCGCGGTTCTCCTCTAGGCCGGCTCGGTCCCTTCCCCGTCGGGTTGCACCAGCTCCAACCGTTTGTCCCGCGCGTTGTGATCGAGGAGTCCTGCGTACCGCCCCCATTCGATCACGGTCCGCAGGACCAGCGATGCCTTGCTGTAGGGCAGCATGATCGTGAGGTCGGCGAGCACTTCGTCGTCATCCAGCACACCGCCTTCCGCCTCCTGCAGCATCATCAGGACCCGCCCGAAGAGTGGGTGCTCCATCACCCGCGCCCGGACGATGGGCGTGCGGTCCGCGGTATCGGCAGCCACCAGATTGCGGCCCGCGGGCGTGAGCTTCACCAGCTCCCCCGGCGTCTCGACCCACCCGAGCTGCTCCGCGGCGCGCACCACCGATGTCATGCGGTCATAGTCGACGGCGAGCTGTTCCGCGATGTCGAACACCGAGCCCGACTCCTGACTCCGCCCCGCCAGGTGGTCCAGGAGCCCGAGCACTTCGGGCACGTGGACGCGGGGGAATCCCACCAGGCGTGACGGCACTCCGGGGGCCGTCGGCCGCTCGCCCTCGGGCAAGAGCGTCGCCGTGAGAATCGCGTGAAGCCGGTCCACCATGGCTTGGAAGGCAGGCGACCGCGGATCGCGAGGATACGGCAGCGCATTGTCGAGTATCTCGCGGATGTGTCCGGGGTTGGACCCGAACACCACGACCCGCCCCGCGAGGAACACCGCCTCGTCCACGCTGTGCGTCACCACGATGATGGTGGACACGCCGGTCTGCGGGTCCTGCCAGAGTTCCGTCACCTGAGACCGGAGGTTCTCCGCCGTGAGGGCGTCGAGCGCGCCGAACGGCTCGTCCATGAACAGGATCTCGGGCTCCACCGCGAGCGCCCGCGCGAATCCCACGCGCTGCTTCATCCCGCCCGAGAGCTCTCTGGGGTACGCCTGCTCGAATCCCGAGAGCCCCACCAGCTCCACGGCGTGCCTCACCGCGGAGCGGTCCGACGGTTTCAGGTCCCCCCGGCCGACGGAGAGCCCCATCGCCACGTTCTGCTCCACCGTGAGCCAGGGCAAGAGCGCGAAAGACTGAAAGACCATCGCCGCCGTGGACAGCACGCCGTCGACCGGTTTCCCCCGGTAGGTGACCGAGCCGCCGACGGGGCGCGCCAGACCGGCGAGGATCCGCATGAGCGTGCTCTTGCCGCACCCCGACGGTCCGACGAACGCCACGATCTCCCGCTCTTTCACCGTGAGCGTGACGTCGCGCAGCGCCTCGAACTCGCCCGCGTTCGGCAGCCGGTATTTCTGCGTGACGTGCTGAGCGTCGAGAAGCACGTGGGGAAGGTCTGGTGTGGGGGCGCTGGTGCCGGTGGTCATTGCGTCACCCCGTATCTCGTCTGGGCCTGTATGGCGGCGGGTCGCCAGACCATGCGGTTCCAGCCGACGACGATGATGCTCATCAGGGTAATGCCGCCCGCGAGGAGCGGGAAGTCGGCCCGGGCGGTGGCATCCGAAATCACACTGCCCAGCCCCAGCGTGGACCGGAGTGAGCCGCCGGCCGCGATGTATTCCGAAACGATCGACGCGTTCCAGGCGCCACCGGCGGCTGTCACCCACCCGGTGACGAGGGCGGGGAACGCGGCGGGCAGATAGAGCGACTGCCAGCGGCGCCATCCGGTGACCTGGAAGACCTGGGCCGCCTCACTGAGCTGCGGCGGCAGCGCCGCAACCGCCGAGATGACGTTGAAGAGGATGTACCACTGGGACGAAAGGATCATCAGCACGATGGACCCCAGGTTCAGCCCCACCCCCAGGAGGGCGAGACCCACCACCACCAGCGGGAAGATCATCGGCGCCGGAAACGAGGCGACGATCTGGATGACGGGCTGCAACACTTGCGCGATCCTCGGACTCCGTCCGATGAAAATGCCGGCGGGGAGGGCCCAGGCGGTGCCCAACGCCACGGCCGCGAGCACCCGGACGAACGTCAGCCCCGCCGCCTCGGCCAGCCGGCCCCACGAAGGTCCCGAAAGCTGGAGCAGGAGCTCCACGAGCCGCCACACGCCCCAGATCCCCGCCAGGAGCACGAGACCCAGCAGCAGCACGCCGCTGACCTTCAACAGGAGCGCGCGCCGCGGCATTGGGCGCGGGACGCGGCGCAGCATCCGCTCGGCAGTCCGGAGTGATCGGCGGAACGGCTGCGTCGCCCGGCGGGCAGTGCGGACGGCGGTGCGCCGGACCTCGTGCGCCTGCATCCGCAAACGGGAGCGCCGCAGAAACTCGAGCAGCCACGAAGTCTGGGGCGCATCCCCGCTGGAATCGTCCAGACGGAAACGCTGAGCCCAGACCACGACGGGACGCCACAGCAGGCGGTCGACGGCCACGATCATGAGCGTCATCGCGATGAGGGCGAGCAGAATGGCCCGGCGATCGCCCTGCTCCACCGCCACGCTCATGTACGAACCGATGCCGGGCAGACGGTAGTCGCGGTTCCCGAGCTGAAAGGCCTCGTTCACCATCAGGAAGAACCAGCCGCCCGCCATCGAGAGCATGCCGTTCCACACGAGCCCTGGGGCCGCCGAGGGGACTTCGAGCTTCCGGAAGATCTGCCAGGAGCCCCAGCCGGCCATCCGGGAGGCCTCGCGGAGCGGCTCGGGCACGCTCTTGAGCGAGTTATAGAAGGAGAGTGCGAGGTTCCACGCCTGGGCGGTGAAGATCATCAGGATCGCCGCGAGCTCGAGGCCGGCGTTCCGGCTCGGGAAGAGCGCCACCAGTCCGAGTACCAGGCCGGGCAGGAATCCCAGCACCGGGATGCTCTGGAGGATGTCGAGGAGCGGCAGCAGGAACCGTTCGGCCGTAGGAGAGGAGGCGGCCGCCCACCCGAAGACCAGCGCGAACCCGTACGAAATGATCAGCGCGAAGACGCCGCGCGACAGCGAGTACAGCGTGTATTTCGGCAGTGCCGACGGCGACAGATCGATGTGGATGGCCTGCACATAGGGAGCCCCGAACTCCCTCGCGAACGCGACCACGCCGCCGATCGTCGCGCCGATGAAACACAGCACGACGAGGTCGGCGACCGTAACCGGGCGGCGCCGACGGGTGTCGAGGACATCGGTGGCCTCCAACATAGTGATGAAGATTACTTGCGGCCCCCGCTGGCCCGCCATATACTGGCCGCGGGTCGGCGATGCCGTTCTTCCATTCCTTCGGAGGAGTTCAGGACTATGCGCAAGCGGTTCTCGGCGGCAGTGCTGGTCGCGTGCCTCGGGCTCGCAGGATCGAGCCTTTCGGCGCAGGCAGTTCGTTTCGCACCCCAAATCGATTTCGGCACCAACAGCTACAACTTCGGCATCGGTGGGCGTCTCAACCTTGGTCTGGCCAAGACGTTCGGCGCACCGATCGACGGCGTGGCCTCGTTTGACTACTTCTTCGGGACGGCCGGCGTCCACCTCTGGGAAATCAACGGCAACCTCTTCTACAATTTCACCGTGCCCAAGTCCAACATCACCCCCTACGCCGGCGGCGGTCTCGCCATCGCGACGGCGACCTGCCCCCTGGCGGGATGCTCGAGCACCTCGGTCGGGCTGAACCTCGGAGGCGGCGCCAAGTTCAAGCTTCCGCATTCCACGATGACTCCGTTCGCCGAGGCCCGAATCGAGCTGCACTCGGGGAGCGCGTTCATTCTGACGGGCGGCCTCTACTTCTAGAGCCGGTCGATGTCAGGTATGACGGGGGCGGCCACAACGGCCGCCCCCATTTTGTTTTCGTTGGTTAGGTTCCCCCCGTGCTCACCGTGAACGGCGTCTCCCTCTTCACCCGGCAGACCGG
>DATBBZ010000147.1:0-9385 GCA_036270745.1 Gemmatimonadales bacterium
GGGACAGAATACGAACACGGCGAAGCGGGCTGTATCGGGAAGTGCAGAAGGCGGGTGTGCGGCGTGAGGAAGGAAGTCTGTCGGTGTCCGTCCTACATCTTGTGTTCCACCGCGTAACGGATGAGATCAGCCGTGGTCTTCAGACCGAGCTTCTCGAGGAGTCTGGTCCGGTAGGTGCTGACCGTCTTGGCGGAGAGCCCCAGATCCGCGCCGGTTTCCTTGACGCTCCGGCCCTTACCGAGCAGGCGCAGGACCTCGTGCTCCCGGTCGGAGAGGGCCTCGTGAGACGGGCTCACGCTCAACCCGCCCACCTCCCGGGCCAGCCGCTCCGCCAGCTCTGCACTGACGTACGTGCCCCCGCCATGCGCCTTCCGGATGGCGGCAATCAGCTCTTCCGCCGAATGCTCCTTCGTGACGTACCCGGAGGCGCCGGCCTTCAGGGCCCGGACCGCATACTCCTCCTCCGCGTGCCCGGACAACACGATCACCTTGACCTTGGGAAACCGCTCGCGGAGGTCCCGGAGCGCTTCGACGAAGGAGGTCCCAGGCATGGCGACGTCGAGCAGGACGACGTCCACCGCCTGCTTGGAAAGCTGGTCGAGGGCCCCCGCCCCCGACGTCGCCTCCGCCGTCACGCGGATATCGGGAGACTCTTCCAGGAGCCGCGTCACGCCCTCGCGAACGATGCGATGATCGTCCACGGACATCACCCGGATCATCAGGCGGTCACCTCTCCCAGAGGAAGACTGAGCGTCACGGTCGTGCCCCCGCCGACATTGCTCTCCACGCGCACCGCCCCGCCCCACGCCTCGGCCCGCTCCTGCATGCCCAGGAGCCCGAATGACCCGGCCTTCGCCGGGCCCACGTCGAATCCGCGGCCATTGTCCTGAATGACGACGGAGAGCGCCTGATCCTGGGCCGTCACCTCGACCTGCACTCGCGTCGCCCCGGAATGGCGCGAGACGTTCGTCAGGGCCTCCTGGCAGATCCGGAACGCGGCGGTGGCGCGCTCGTCGGGCACGGGAATGTCGTCGGGCGCCTCGATCCGCACCGCGATCCCCGTCCGCTTGGTGAACTCGCGGGCCTGCCACTGCAGCGCCGCCACCAATCCCAGATCGTCGAGCACGCCGGGGCGGAGATCGCTCGAAATCCGCCGCCCGATCTGTACCGCGTCCTCGAGGAGCTCTCCCATGGCATCGAACCGTTCCTGAATCGCGCGGTCCGCCGGCAGCCGGGACCGCACCCAGGCGAGGTCCATCTTCACGCCGGTCAGGGCCTGTCCCAGCTCGTCGTGGATTTCCCGCGCGATCCGGGTCCGCTCCGCCTCCCGGCTCTTTTCCGCCGTGGCGGCGAGCGTGCGGACCTGCGCGAACGCGTCCCGCACTTTGCGGTCGGCTTCGATCCGGGTCAACTGGGCCTCGTCCGTTGCGCGCGCATAGCGCAGCGTCACGAAGATGATCACGATAGTGGTCATCAGAACAAAGAGCGAGAGACCCAGCTCCAGGCCGTACCACCCCAGCCGCTCGCCCGTGAGGCGCAAGAAACCGATCACGACGATCGCGATGATCAGCCGCGGGAGCAGCTTGCGTGCGAGGGACCCGCCGGGCCCCGGACTGGTCAGCACCTGCGTCACCGGACCGGAGCTGTCCCGGGCCAGCACTCCCGCGGCCAGCGCGATGAAGACGACCGCCGAGTTCAGCGCCATCTGGGTCGGGGAGATGTCGTTCGTCAGCTCGGACGCGCTGTAGAGGTATCCCAACAACACGGTGAACGCCCCGACGATGACGATCAGGCCGAACGATTCCGCCAACCAGGGGGAGAGCTGTCGCGATGAGCCGAGGAGCAGCGCGAGCGAAAGCACGAAGAACTGAAAGGCGCTGTTCGCCCCCGGCCGGCCGGGGGTCCAGATGGTCGTCAGGTCCTGGACGAACAACTGGTCGATGCCGAGATCGCGGTTGAGGATGTACTCGGTGAGCGTCAGGAGGCCGATGAGTCCCACGACCACCGCGCACGACATCCCGAACAGCCTGGTGCGATGACCAGCACTGGGCGTAACCGAGATCCAGAGTGACGTGCCGGCGAGCACGAAGCCGAGCGCCGTGTTGACCTTCATCGACGGCCAACCAGGCACCACACTCGTCAACGGGGCGATGTCGAAGAGCCAGCCGATCAGGGCCCCGGAGCCAAGGAGAATCGCCACGGCGGCGGCGGTCGTCGCGATGCGATGGCGCGAACCAGGGCTGATCATGGTATCGGGAACCAAAGTGGCGGAGACGCCCAAACTTCGCCATCAAACCTGTTCAAAACGCGACCTCCCGACCCCCCTCCAACCCCCGTAGCTTTCACGCCTTATGCGCCCCTGGCAGTCCCCCTTGCTGCATCGCTGCGACAGTATCCTCGCCACAGCGACGCCTGTGCGATTCGTGCCCTATCACACTTCATGGGGCCGAGTGGCGGCACAGGATATTCAATAAATGAAGGGGATGTCCTGGAAACGGCTGTCCCCTTACCTGCCTATCGGAGGCGTCGTCGTCGCGACGCTTCTCGTTTCGCAGTGCAAGGTGGACAAGCTGATCGGTCCCCCGACCGGGGGGGTGCTCACCCTGAGCCCCCTTTCCTTGTCCGATTCCGCCCAACTTGGGTCCAGGGGGGCCCGAACCCAGCAGCTGATCGTGGGGAACGGGGCGACGGGCCGCATCACCTGGACCGCCACGACGACCCACGGCTCGGCCTGGCTCCACCTTGGCGCGGCAACCGGCACCGCGCCCGACACCCTGCCCCTGACCTTCGTCCCTACCGGCCTCGCACTCGGCACCTACCGCGACACCGTGGTGGTCACGGGGTCGGGCTCCAGCGAGGGCGAGCTGCGCGTCCCCGTGCAGTTCACGGTCCAGCCGTGCACCGTCACGCCGACCACCGTCGGATCGCAGGTGACGGGCACCCTGGGCGCCGCCTCGTGCGGCGCGCCGCACCGGTCGGATCATCCGGCCGCACTCTTCTCGTTCTCCGGATCGATCGGTGACTCGGTCTCGCTCGAGCTGACGGCGCCTGCCGGATACCTGGTCTTCGATTCGACCACCACGCTTTCCAAACCCTCGTACGCGGAGAGTGGCACGTGCGGCAGCAGCGGCAACCCGTGTCTCTTCTATCAGCGGCTCCCCCGCACCGGGAGTTACGTGGTCGAGGTCACGACCAACACCGCGACCGACTCAGGTGCATACACGCTCACGCTGTCACCCCCGCGCGTCCCCGTAGCGCCGAGCGCGCTGGCCCAGCTCCAGAGTGACTCGGCGACGGTGGTGAACACGGGGGACACCGTTTCGCAGAGCGCCATCGTCCTCCGGGGCGTGGTCTCGGACCCTGACCGTCCCGACTCCCTCCGTCTCGAGGTGGAGGCGAAGCCGACCAGCATAGCCTTCACCGGCACCGGAACCACCATCGGCGCGGCCGTGAAGAACGGACTGCCGGCACTGGTTCGTGTTACCGGATTGGCGGATGACTCAAGCTACCACTGGCGTGCGCGCGCGGTGGACCAGACGGGCCGAGTCGGGCCCTGGCTCGCGTACGGCGGGAACGCGGAGACCGTGGCGGACTTCGTCCTGGGCAACTCGCTCGCCCAGCCCGCCGCGCTCGGGCAGTTCAAGTCGGACAACGTGACCCTGCTGGCCGTCGGCGCCACCAACGCCACCAGGACCCTGATTTTCAAGGGCCTGGTGACCGACCCGACGCAGGGACAGTTCGTCCGCCTCGAGGTCGAGTACCAGTCCGTAGGCACCGCGTTCACGAACGTCGCCAAGGTGTCTTCCCCGCTCAGCCCGCCGGGTGATACGGTGGCAGCCACGAGCACGTCGTTGGCGGACAACGTCACCTACCACTGGCAGGCGCGCGAAGTCAGTCAGTCGGGCCGGACCAGCGGATGGGCGTCGTTCGGCGGGAACGCGGAGAGTGCCGCCGACTTCAAGGAAGCACTCACACCGCAGCAGCTGGTGTTCGTCGCGTCTCCGACCGCGGACACCGCCGGCGCCCCGATTCACCCCACCGTGCAGGTCGCCGCCCGCGACTCGCTCGGCAACACGCTCGCCAGCTTCCACGACTCGATCGCGATCACCATCGATTCGAATCCCGGCGGCGCGACCCTGTCGGGCACGACGAAAGTCGCCGCCGTGGCCGGCATCGCGACGTTCCCCGGACTCTCGCTGAACAAGTCCGGCGTCGGCTACCGGCTCCGCGCCACCCTCGCGTACCCCGCCCTGACGGTCCCGTCCGGCCTGTTCAACGTCAGCTCGGGCACGATCTCGAACAGCCTGTCGACCGTGGTAGCGGCCCCGGCGACCATCCACGCGTCGACGGGCGACAGCGTCTCGACCATCACCGTCACCGTGAAGGACCCCCTCGGCAACCGGGTCCCCAACGTCAGCGTGATCCTGTCGGACACGGCGACGGGCGACTCCCTGCGCCAGCCGGTCACGACCACGGACTCGCTGGGAGTCACGACCGGCGCCGTCAGCTCGAGGCTGGTCGGGGTGAAGACCATCAAGGCCGCCGCGGGTGGCCAGGCGCTCACGCAGGTCGCGACCGTCACGGTGCTGGCCGCGCACGCACAAAACCTGACCTTCACGGTTCAACCCACGAGCGCCAGCGCCGGTGCGACGATCACGCCCGCCATCCAGGTCACCGCCCGCGACTCGCTCGGCAACGTCGATACGAGCTACGCCGGCCTTGTGACCCTCGCGATCGGGACGAACCCCGGCGGGGCCACCCTGGGCGGGACCAAGACGGTGGCAGCGGCGCACGGCGTCGCGACGTTCGGGGATCTGAGCCTCGACAAGACCGGCACCGGGTACACGCTCACCGCGTCGGGCGCGAGTGTCGCGGTAGGGGCCACGAGCGCCTCATTCAACATCGGCGCCGGCACCGGCACCAAGCTGGCCTTCACCGTCGAGCCCTCGTCGGCGGTCGCGGGCACGGCCATCGCCCCCGCGATCGAGGTCACCGCACAAGACGCGAGCAACAACACCGTGACGAGCTTCACCGGCACCGTCACGCTGAGCCTCGCCGCCAATCCGGGATCGGACACGCTGCACGGCACGGTGTCGGTCGCGGCGGTGGGCGGCAAGGCGACGTTCTCGAGCGTCCTGCTCCACCACGTCGGGGCGGGCTATACCCTCTCTGCGGCCGCGACCGGATTCTCCACCGCCACCAGCACCACGTTCAATGTCCGGCCGGGATCCGCGACCAAGCTCGCGTTCACCACCGAGCCGGCGGGAGCCAGCGCCGGCGCCACGCTGCCGGCGACGGTCGTGACCGCACAGGACGCTTTTGGGAACACCGATACGAGCAACGCCCTAGTCGTGACCGCCACGATCGATTCGAACCCGTCGGGCGGCGTCTTGAATGGAACGACGGGTGTGGCCGCCGTGCACGGCGTGACCACCTTCTCCACGCTGACCATCGACAAGGCGGGAGTCGGATACCGGCTCGCGGCGACTGCCACCGGCCTCACGCAGGCCCGCTCGACTCCGTTCAATATCACGGCCGGCGCGGTGTCCGCGGTCAAGTCGACGCTCGTGGCCCTGCCGGCCACCATCGCGGCGGGTGGCGTGGGGTCCACTATCTCCGTCACGGCGCGCGACAGCCTGGGCAACCCCGTGTCGGGCGCGGGCGTCGTCATCGCATCCACCGGCACGGGGAACACCATCACCCAGCCCGCGGGGGCCACGGACTCCACGGGTCTTGCGACCGGCTCGTTCACGTCCACCAAGGCTGAGTCGAAGACGGTCAGTGTGACGGTGGGCGGCGTCCTGCTGAATCAGACCGCAGCGGTCACGGTCAATCCCGCCCCCATTTCCGCGTCGCACTCGCTGCTCAGCGCGGCTCCGGCGAGCATCGCGGCGGGTGGCGGCATCTCTGTGATCACGGCGACCGCACGGGACGCGTTCAATAACCCAATCGCCGGATTGACGGTCACCCTTGCGGCGACGGGGAGCGGTAACACAGTGACCGAGCCGCCCTCCCCCACCGACGCCAGCGGCGCCGCCAGTGGCGCCCTGTCTTCGACCGCGACGGGCGCGAAGATCATCTCCGCCACGATCGGCGGCGTGGGCGTCACCCAGACCGACACGGTGACCGTGATCTCCGGTGGCGCGACGCACCTGGTGTTCTCCGTCGAGCCCACGACCGCGACCGCCGGCGTCGGGATCGCCCCGACGGTTCACGTGAGCGCGCTCGACGCCAACAACAACGTGTCGACCGCCTTCACGGGGAGCATCAGCCTCGCCATCGGCACGAATCCTGGTGGCGGCACGCTCCTCGGCACCACCTCCAAGTCCGCCACGGCTGGAGTCGCGACGTTCCCCGGCATTCGCATCGACCCCGCGGGCGCGGGCTACACCCTGACCGCGTCCGCCTCGGGAGTGGCAGGGGCCACGAGCACGGCGTTCAACATCGTCGCTGCGCCCCCGGCAAGCCTGGGCGTGGCCAGTCAGCCGTCCGCCGCGGCCGTGAACGGGGTCGCGTTCGCCCAACAGCCCGCGATTCAGATCCAGGATTCGGTCGGGAACCCCGTGAGTCAGTCGTGCACCACCATCACGGCGGGGCTGGGCTCGGGCGCCGGCACCCTGGGCGGCACGCTGACTGCGGTTACGGGAGCCGGCGGGCTAGCGGCATTCACGAATCTGAAAATCACTGGACTCGTCGGCTCTCGAGCGCTGGCGTTCACGGCAAGTGGCCTGACTGGCGTGAGCTCCGGCACGGTCGTCGTCTCAGCGGGAGCGGCCACGCAGATCGCGGTCAACGGCGGGAACCACCAGGCGGCCACGGCGGGCACCGCCGTGGGTGCCCCGCCCCAGGTCTTGGTCACCGATCAGAGCGGAAACCCGGTTTCGGGCGTCGGCGTGACCTTCGCGCTCCCCGGGTCGGCCAGTGCGAACGGCTCGCTGACTGGCCCCAACCCGAGCACGAATACGTCCGGGATCGCCACCGTCGGCTCGTGGACGCTGGGCACCACGGCCAAGCCCGACAGCATGACCGCGACGTCCACCGGGTTGACCGGATCGCCCCTGACGTTCGTGGACACGGCCAAGGTCGGAGTCCCGGCCCACCTCGCGAAGTTTTCGGGTGACAGCCTGGTAGGTCCGGTGGGCACCCGCCTCGCAACGCCGCATGATGCGCTCGTCACGGACGCCAACGGCAACCCGGTGCCCGGCGTGGCCGTGGCCTGGGCGGCGGTGGGCGGGGGCTCAGTGGATTCGGCGACCTCACACACCGATGCCAACGGGCACGCCGTCATGAACCGGACGTTGGGCTCGACACCGGGCGGGGAAACCACGACCGCCACGGTCGCCTCCCTCACTCCGGCGTCCTTCTCGGTCACGGCCCAGGTCGGCGGCGCGACCCAGATGGCGCTCAACGGCGGCGATCTGCAGAAAGACACGGTCGGCCACCTCCTGCCGGTCGCGCTCTCGGTCATCGTCAAGGACGCCCTCAACAACGCCGTGCCGGGAGTGGCGATCTCCTGGGCCGTCTTGAACGGCGGCGGCACGATCGACTCGGCCACGTCGCACACGAACGGCAGCGGCATCGCGTCGGCACACTGGACCCTGGGCACCGCGATGAGCCCAGTGGACTCGACCCAGCTCGTCCAGGCGACGGGCGTCGGGTCTCCCGTCACGTTCACGGCATTCACGGTTCCCGACGCCGTCTCGTCGTCGCAGACCAGCGTGACCGCCACGAGCCCGATCACCGCCTCGTCCGGATCGAGCCAGAGCACCATCACGGTCACCGCGCGCGACCAGTACGGCAACGTGATCAAGGGCAAGACCCTCACGCTGGGCGCCACCGGCACCGGGAACACCATCACCAACCCCGCCTCTCCCACCAACACGAACGGCGTGACGACCGGTACGCTCTCGTCGACCGCCGCCGAGTCGAAGACGGTGACGGCGACGGTGGGTGGCGTGGTCATCGCGCAGCAGCCGTCCGTCGTGGTGAATCCGGCGGCGGCGGCTTCCCTGAGCTTCATCCAGCAGCCGACGGGCGTCGTGGCCGGGGCCGCGATCACGCCGGCGATCACGGTCGAGATCCTCGACGCGTTCTCCAATCTGGTGACCGCCGCCTCGAACCCCGTCACCCTGACCATCGCCGCCAACCCGGGTTCCGCCACGCTCTCGGGCTCCGTCACGAACGTGGCGGCAGTGAGCGGCGTCGCGACGTTCGCGAACGCTTCGCTCAACAAGTCCGGCACCGGCTACACGCTCGCGGCGGCTTCAACGGGACTCACGGGCACGACGAGCGGTGCCTTCAATGTGTCGTCCGGAGCGGTCTCGGCGGCGCAGTCCACCGTGAGCGCCACCTCCCCGATCACCGCGGGTGGCGCGGCCTCCACGGTGACGGTGACGGCGCGGGACGCCAACGGCAATCCGATCGTCGGCGCGACGGTGGTCCTCGCGGCGACCGGCAGCGGCAACACCCTGACCCAGCCGGGTGTGGTCACCGACGCGACCGGCGTTGCGACCGGGTCGCTCGCGTCAACGGTGGCCGAGTCGAAGACGGTGAGCGCGAAGATCAACGGGGTGGACATCACCCAGACACCGGCCGTCGTGGTGAACCCCGGCGCAGCGCAGAGCGTGGCGCTCAACGGCGGCGGGGCGCAGTCCGCTACAGTGGCGACGGCGGTGACGATTCCTCCGTCGATGATCGTCAAGGACATCAACAACAACCCCGTCCCCGGAGTCGGGGTCACGTTCGCGGTGACCGGGGGCGGCGGCGTGGTCGTGCCCACGACACCAGTGCTGAGCAATGCCGCCGGCGTCGCGACGGTCACCAGCTGGACCCTGGGCAACACGGCGGGCACGAACACCCTGACCGCCACCGCGGCGGTGCCCTCGGGCAGTCCGGTGACCATCACCGCCACCGGTACGCCGGGCGCGGCGACGCACTTCGCGTTTACCCAGGAGCCGACGGGCGCGGCGTCCGGCGCGACCATCACGCCGGCGATCGTGGTGTCGGCCCTCGACGCGCACGACAACGTCGATCCGACCTTCACCGGCGGCATCACCCTCTCCATCGCCAACAATGCGGGCGGCGGCGCGTTGTCCGGGACAACCACGGTCGCGGCTACGCAGGGGGTGTCGCAGTTCACCGACATCTCGATCGACAAGGTCGGGACCGGGTACACGCTGACGGCCTCCAACACCGGGCCCACCCCGGCGACGTCCGCGGCGTTCAACATCACGCCGGGTGCTGCCACGCACTTGAGCTTTACGCAGCAGCCGACCAGCGCCGCGTCGGGAGCATCCGTCGCGCCGGCCGTCACGGTGACCGCCCTCGACGCGCATGAGAATGTCGTCACCACCTTCGCGAACCCGATAACCCTCGCCATCGCGAA
>DATBBZ010000148.1:0-4334 GCA_036270745.1 Gemmatimonadales bacterium
TCGTCCGCGCACTGGGCCTACGTCTGGGGCCTGAAGGGCCGCTACGACGAGCGCGAGCACCAGCACGAGCCGGACAAGGCGAAGCTCAATGAGCTGTCCCGCGAGCTCTACCGCCAGGAAATCTCGAAGCTGGTAGAGCGCCTCAACATGTTCATCCCGGAGCGGGAGCGGCAGCTCAAGGTGCCGTCCCTGAAATTCAACCGCCGGATCGGCATGTACGGCAAGCAGTACTGGACCGTGGACGGCGAGCCGATCGATGCCGAGAAGTACCAGGCGTATCTGGCGTCGGTGCTGCCGCGGCTGGAGGACATCCAGCTCGTGAAGGACTTGGAGAAGGAGCCGGACTGGATCGAGCCGAAGAAGGCCGATTCGCCCGCGTGACCGTGACCGCCAAGCCGCTCGTCATCGCGCACCGGGGCGCCTCGGGCGCGGAGTATGAGAACTCCCTCGCCGCCTTCAAGAAGGCGGGCGCGCTCGGCGCGGACGGCATCGAGCTGGACATCCACGCCACCACCGACGGCGCCCTGATCGTGCATCACGATCCGGCGATCAACGGCACCCTCATCGCGCGATCCACCGCGGCCGACATCGCCAAGCTCAAGCTGCCGAATGGCGAGCCCGTTCCCACCCTCGCGCAGGCTTTCGTGGCGGCGGGCGAGAAGCTCCGGGTGTACGTCGAAGTGAAGACCCTCCCCCCGCAGTGGGATGGTCAGCTCTTCGCCGCGCTCGACGCGGGTCCCAATCCCGGCGGATACGCCGTCCACGCCTTCGACCACCGGATCATCCAGCGCCTGCGTCGCCAGCGCCCCAAGCTGCCGGCCGGTGTGCTTTCCGCGTCGTATCTGGACGACAACGTCGCGCCAGTTCGTGCCGCGGGCGCCCAGATGCTCTGGCAGGACCAGGCCATGATCGACGCGGCGCTCGTCGAGGAGGTCCAGGACGCCGGGTTCGGCGTGATCGCCTGGACGCCGAACGAGATCTCGGATCTGACCCGGCTGGCGTCGCAGGGCGTGAACGGGCTCTGCACCAACTACCCGGATCGCGCGCGGCGCGTGGTCGACGCGCTCGCGTGACGGCCCCGCTCGGCTCCGCTCCCGACACGTCCTGGCAGGTCACCGTCGTCGGCGCCGGGGCCATGGGTCACGGCATTGCCTACGTCGCGGCGCTCGCCGGCTGCCACGTGACGTTGACCGACGTGAATGGTGCCGCCCTCGACGGCGCGCGCGCCAAGATCGAGTCGCTCCTCGCGGGCGGGTTGAAGCGCGGCAAGCTGACGGAAGACGACCGCGCCGCGGTCCACGAGCGGCTGACCTTCGAGCCCAGGCTCGCCCCGGCGGTCCGCCACGCGGATGTGGTGATCGAAGCGGTGGTCGAGCAGATGCCGGTCAAGCAGCGGATCTTCGCCGAGGTGGAGCGGGAAGCCCCGGATGGGGCGCTGCTCGTCACCAACACGTCATCGCTCTCGGTGGGCCAGATTGCCGCCGCGCTGAAAGAACCCTGGCGCCTCCTCGGAATGCATTTCTTCAATCCCGTTCACCTCATGAAACTGGTGGAGATCGTCACCCATGGGCGCACCGGGGCCCCGCAAGTAGAACGCGCCACGGCGTTGAGCCGCGTCCTGGGCAAGGAGCCGATCCTGGTGAAGGATTCGCCGGGGTTCGCTTCCAGCCGTCTGGGCGTGGTGCTGGGCCTCGAGGCGATGCGGATGCTGGAGCAAGGTGTGGCCTCCGCCGGCGACATCGACAAGGCGATGGAGCTCGGATACAACCACCCGATGGGGCCCCTCAAGCTTACCGATCTGGTGGGTCTCGACGTCCGGCTCGCGATCGCCAACTACCTCCACCAGGAGCTCCAGCTCCCCCATTACGCCCCTCCGAACATCCTCAAGGACAAGGTGGCCAAAGGCGAGCTGGGAAAGAAGACCGGCCAGGGGTTCTATCCATGGACGGACTGACCCGCGTCACCGACGTCCACGTTCATATCCAGCCCTGGCGGGACTTGAAGCCCGCGGTGCAGGACGCGATGCGGAAGGGCAAGGAAGATCACTGGGCGTTTCTGCTCTCGATGATGGATGACCCCAAAGTCCTGCTCGAGGTGATGGACCGGTCGGGCGTCTGGCGGATCGGGATGGTGAATTACGCGAGTCCCGACGTGATGGGATTCACCGACACCACGAACACCTTCATCGCGAAATACGCGCAGGCCAACCCCGAGCGGCTGATGCCGTATGGTGGCGTGCACCCGCGGTTCACGAAGGATCCCACCGGTGATGTGGACCGCCTGGTGGATCTGGGGATCCGTTGCCTCAAGATCCATCCACCGCACCAGCTCATCACGGCCAACGCGTATACCGAGGGACTCGACGCGCTCGGCGCCATCTACCGGCGCTGTGAGCAGCGGGGTCTGCCCGTGATGGTACACACCGGCACCAGTATTTTCCCCGGGGCCAGGTCTAAGTATGGAAACCCGATGGAGCTGGACGACGTGGCGATCGACTTTCCGGACCTCACCATTCTCATGGCGCATGGCGGCCGGCCGCTCTACATGGAGGAGGCGTTCTTCGTTCTCCGGCGTCATAAGAATGTATGGCTCGACGTCTCCGGGATTCCCCCCGCGAAACTCCTGGAGTACTTTCCGCGTCTCGGGGAGATTTCCCGGAAGACCCTGTGGGGCACCGACTGGCCCAGTCCGGGCGTGAAGGATCTGAAGCAGAACATCGACCAGTTTCTGGGCTTGTCCCTTCCGGACGACCTGAAGCGGGCGATTCTCGAAACCAACCCGCTGGCGCTTTTTCCCCCCGTCCTCCAGCGGACCTGAGCAGTACCCAACCGCTGTTTTCTTCGAGGGAGCGCGGTCCAATGCGTGTCGTACGGGTTTCCCTTCTCCTGGCCGCCCTGGCCGCATGGGCCGTCCGGGGCGTCCCGGTGGCGGCGCAACAGGTGGTCGGCGCCGTCGCCCTCGACTCCTTCCGGCTGGCGAACGGCCTGCAGGTGATCTACGCCGAGCAGCACTCGACACCGGTGGTCACAGTGGATCTCTGGTACCGGGTGGGCGCCCGGAATGAGCGACCCAAGCTCTCCGGCTTCGCCCATCTCTTCGAGCACATGATGTTCCAGGGATCGGCGCACGTCGGGAAGGCGGAGCACTTCAAGTTCGTCGAGCGCGCCGGCGGAGACGAAAACGGCTCGACGCACGATGACTATACCAACTACTACGAGACCATCCCCTCCAATCGCCTGAACCTGGCGCTCTGGCTCGAGGCGGACCGGATGCGGTCCCTCGCAGTGACGCAGCAGAACCTCGAGAACCAGCGGCAGGCGGTGGAAGAAGAGAAGCGCCTGCGCGTGGACAATCAGCCCTACGCGGGCGCCTTTCGGGGCTCCCTCATCTGGCCCTACGACAGCACGAATTGCTTCGCGTACGCCCACCCCGGCATCGGGGTGATGGAGGACTTGGATTCCGCCAAGCTGGAAGAGGTCCGCGCTTTCCACGACACCTACTACGCGCCCAACAACACCACGCTGGTGATCGCGGGGGACTTTCAGCCCGCCGAGTTGAAGCGGCTGGTCACGGCGTACTTCTCAGATATTCCCAGCAAGCCGGCGCCGGCACCCGTCACCTGCAATTTCAAGCTGTCCCCCGGCATCGTCGAACGGGCCGTCGCGGATTCCCACGCCACCCTGCCGGCGGTGATCCGCGTGTACCGGATTCCCGCGGCCGCCGATCGCGACACCCCCGCCCTCGATCTGCTCAACAGCATCCTGGGACAGGGTGAGAGCTCGCGCCTGAACGTGGAGGTCGTCCGCCGGGACACCGCGGCCCTCCAGGCATCGAGCTTCAGTGTGAACGAGCGCCGGGGCCCCGGATCGCTCCTCGTGCTGGGGATCGCCAACCGCGGGGTGAGCGCCGGCCGGCTCGATTCCCTGCTCGCGGCCCAGATCGAAACGATCCGGTCGAGCGGCGTGACCGCCGACGAGCTGACCCGCGCCAAGAACCAGTACCGGGCCGGCGTCATCCAGGGACGCGAAACCACCTTCGGAATTGCCGAAGCCATCAACTACTACAGTCTGCTGTTCCCGAGCGTCTCCGACATGAACACCGATCCCCAGCGCTATCTGGCCGTGACCGCCGACGACATCAAGCGCGTGGCCACCAAGTACCTGGATCCGGCCAACGCCACCGTGGTGACGGTGAATCCCGCCGGCAAGCAGCAGTCGGGAGGTGCCCAGTGAACCGCCGTCACGGTCGTCCCCTGCTCCTCGCGGTTGCCTGCCTGACCCTGGCGTCCCTGCCCCTCGCGGCTCAGTCCGGGGATTCCTTTCCCCCGCACCCGC
>DATBBZ010000149.1:0-1508 GCA_036270745.1 Gemmatimonadales bacterium
CTGGGCGTCACATTACGCGACCGCCCATGAGGCCTCGGCTACCTCTGCTCCCCCGCCGGACCCTCTCCGCCATCCAGTGGATGGCGGTTTTTGCCGTTGCGGTGCTGGGCGTCACGTGCCGGGATAACCCCGTCGCGCCGCGGGGGGGCGGCCGGGCGGCCTTCGCCGTGCGCCCCTACATCGCCCAGCACATCGATCTCTCGGGCTTCGGGCTCACGATCGACTCGCTGCGTCTGGTCGTGGTCCATGGTCCGGCCGATACCCTGCGCGACACCACCGTCTTTTTCAGTCCCGACTCGACCCAGCTGCATCTGAACCTCTCGCTGATCCTGAGTCAGCCCTCTGAAAGCCTGAAGGTGTCGCTGATTCTGTCCGCGGGCGGTGTTCCGCTCTTCAGCGGCACCCAGACCGCCATCGTGTCGGTGGGGACGTCGAGCCCGGCGCCGATCTCGATTCCCATGTTCTTCACCGGCCCGGGAGCCGGAGTCACGGCCCTGCACCTCAGTCCGGTCGACTCGGTCCTGCATCTCTCGGACAGCCTGCGCTTCCGGGTGACGGCCGATTCGGCCGGCATTCCGGTGACGAACTTCTACACGGCCTGGCGCACGAGTGACACGCTGGCCGCGCGCATCAATGCCTTCGGGATCCTCCACGCGCCGCTCACCCGCAAATCCGTCTACGTCGTGGTGCGCACGTACTCCGGCGCCACGGACTCGACCCCGGTGACCTTCATCCCGACGCCGACGCTGCTCGCGCTCCAAGGTGGAAATGGCCAGACCGGTACCGTGGGGGCGGCGCTCCCCGGGAGTCTACAGATCAAGGTCACCGCCGGGGACGGCCTGGGCGTGAAGGGCATTCCGGTCCAGTTCTCAATTCTCGGGGGCGGCGGATCGTTGAGCGCGCCGCAGGCCATCACCGACACGCTGGGGATCGCCTCCGTCACCGCCACGCTCGGGACCGTCGCGGGAGGGGCCACGTACCAGGCCTCGTCCGCGGGGTTGACGACGGTCACCTTCGCCGAGACGGTGAAGCCGGGCCTGCCGACGCATCTCCTGGCGAACGCGGGGGCGGGGCAGTCGGTGGCGGCCGGACTGCTCCTGCCGATTGCGCCGTCGGTAGTGGCGAAGGACACGTTCAACAACGTCGTGCCCGGGGCGGTGGTCACCTTTGCCCTCGGCGCCGGAGCGGGGCATCTCACCGGGGCCACCGACACCACCAACGCGAGCGGGATCGCGACGGTGGGGAGCTGGACCCTCGACACGCTCGCTCACCTCGACTCGCTCACGGCGACCCTCGGCACCCTGACCCGCGTTTTCACGGCGACCGGGCTGGCCGGGGTGATCTCCACCGCCAAATCCCTCGTCACGCTGGTCGCGGACAGTGTGCTGTCGGGGACCGCGGGCACCGTGACGCTGCACGCGCGCGATCAATACGGGAACGCGCTCACGACGGGTGGCTCGGTCGTGGCGTTCACGGTGTCGGGTGGGTCGAGCACGGGATCGCTCTCC
>DATBBZ010000150.1:0-9387 GCA_036270745.1 Gemmatimonadales bacterium
ATTCCGGAGACGCCGGTATACACGTCGGTGAGCTGATAGACCTGCTTTTCGCTCAGATCGTACAGGAAAATGTTCTGGATGCCGGTGCGGTCGGAGACGAACGCCAGAGACCGGCCATCGGGCGACCACACCGGGTTCATATTCCGGCCGTAGTCCATGTGATCGAGCACTTCGATCTGGCCCGATTCCAGATGATAGAGGGCGATCCGGTAGTTGCCGGTGGCCAGCGTCTCGAAGTTGGTGTTCGGCCCGCGGTCGGTCGCAAAGGCGATGGTCTTCCCGTCCGGCGACCACTGCGGCAGGAGATCGGCGTATTTGTCGTGGGTCAGGCGCCGGAGGTCCGAGCCGTCCTTGTTCACGATGAAGAGGTCGGCCAGGCCGCCGTCGTACCCGGTGAACGCGATCTGGCTGCCGTCGGGGGACCAGGTGGGGTTGTTGACCCCGTTGAGCGGGATGCGGAGCCGCGCCGCTTCCTTGTCCTTCTTCATGTCGAAGAGGACCAGGTCATCTCGATCCTTGTGCTTCACCGCGATGGCGAAGTACCGCCCGTCCGGGGAGAACGATCCCGACGAATAGATGAAGCGCAGGCTCTCGTAGTTGCTCGACGTGGTCGACTTCACGAGGCGGCGGATAGTCTTGCCGGTCTCGGCGTCCGCCAGATACAGATCGATGAAGAACTCGTTGGCCCCGAAATACGCGATCAGTTTTCCGTCTGGCGAAATGGCCGGAGCCAGGTGCAGGGGACCGCCGGAGCGCTTCTCCGTGAGCAGGGGCTCGGCGATGCGGCGCGCCGGATAGTGATCCGAGATCTGGGGCAGGAACGTCGCCTGGACCGCGTCGCGCCAGTCCTTCGACAACTCGTCCAAAGAGATCCCTAAGGCCCGTTTAAAAGCGCCTTCGATGCCCGCGCCGCGGGAGGCCTGAAGAATTTCGCCGATCACCTCGTCGCCCCAGCGCTGACCGATGTACGCGAAGAGCGCGTGCCCGTAGAAATACGGGAAGATGTTCGGATCGTCGGTCATGTCTTCGATGGTCGGCAGGTGCCCCTGCAGGGCCGCGTCCCGCAGTGCCATCGCCGTCGCCGGGTCGAGGGGACCGAGCGACAGGTACTCCGACATGCCTTCCATGAACCAGCCCGGCGGGTTCACGGCGATCATGGTCTGGATGCCGCCCCCCGGGTGCCCGCCGGAATAAACGTCGTACTGGAACTGGTGGGTCATTTCGTGCTGGATGACGTGCTCCATCGCTTCGTACGATCCCGTGAACGGGATCACCATCCGGTGCTTGAAGAATTCCGTGACGCCTTCGGTGCCTTCCGAGGGACTCTCGCCGCCCAGGGCGTTGGTCTCCTGGAACTCCGAGTACGAGGCGTACAGGAGGATGGGCTTCCGCTCGATGAAGTTGTGGTGGAGAATGCGCGACAGACGCGCGTACGACCGTTCGGCGATGCGCGCCACGTCGAGCGCCGCCTCGCGCTCGACGGGATAGAAGTAGACGTCGAAGTGCTCGGTCTGGATGATCTGCCAGTCGAACGAGCGGTACTGGACCTTGTTCTGTCCGAAGTACTGTGCCGATGCGGCCGTGCTGAGCGCGGCGCACGCGAGCCCCGTCAAGAGAATCCTCGTCGCCTTCATGCTACCCCCACCCCGGGTACGGGCTTTTATTCTCCGACCGCGACCACCGGTGCTTCACCCCAGAGCCGCTCGAGCTGGTAGAAGGCGCGCAGCTCGGGGTGAAAGAGATGAACCACAAAATCCACGTAGTCGAGCAATACCCACCGGCCTTGCGTCAGGCCCTCGACATGGTGCGGATGCTCGAGCGACATCAGATGATCCGCCATGCCCCGCACGTGCGCGTCGGACGTTCCCGACGCAATCACGAAATAGTCCGTGGCCTCCGACAACCCTCGCAGGTCCAGCACCACCACCTGGACGGCTTTCCGGTCCGACAACCCGTCCAGAATGGGCCGGAGCCCTTCGAGGGCCGGTGCCGGTTTCGCGCGGGAACGCCCTCGACCGCTACTCATAGCGCTTGCCGCCCGCGTTTGTTCCGTCTTCAACCTGATAGAACACGCCCCAGGTGCCAATGCCGGTGTGGGCGGCCAGGACCGGCGTGATGGGACTGACCCAGGCTTCCTTCGGCGCGTACCGGCGGACCAGTTCCTGACGCAGCGTTTCGGCGAACTGGTGGATGCCAGCGTGGATCACCCCCAGCCGGAGCGACTTGGGTTTGGCCGCCAACGCCCGGTCCAGGAGCGCCAGGACTTTCGTGCGCGCCGCGTCCCGCCCGCGGGCGCGGCCGGCCGGATCCACCACGCCTTCAGGAGTGAACGTCAGGATGGGCTTCAGGTTCAGCCGCGTCCCGAGCCACCCCGCCAGCCGCGAGACCCGACCCGACTTTATCAGACGGTCCAGCTTATCTACGACGAAGAACCCGGATGATTGAGTCCGGACCCGCGCCAGCTCGGTCGCAATCTCCCCGGCGGGCATCCCCTGCGCCGCGAGCTCGAGTCCGCGGAGCACCAGCAACCCCTCGCCCAACGACGCACTCCGCGAGTCCACCAATGAGATCCGGTCGGCCGCCACTTCCTTGGCCGCGGCCTCGGCGTTCGCGAAGGTTCCCGACAGGGCCTTGGAAACGGCAACCACGACGATCTTGTCGGCCACGCGCAGGGCGTCCCGGTACACTTCGACGAACGCCTGACGGGTGGGCTGCGAGGTGGTCGCGTCCACGCCGGTGCGCAGGCGCGTGTAGAACTCCGGCGCGGAGAGCTCCAGGCGGTCGCGGTAGACGCGATCCCCCACGATGAGCTGCATCGGTACGAGTCCGATCTGCTTCTCGAAGACGGCGGAGTCGGGGAGGTCGCAGGCGGTGTCGGCGACGAATGCGACGGGACGCTTGTTCACCAGGGCCTGATGCTGCGCCCGCATGTCCTCGGCCTTGGTGTACTCGACGGTGCCCCAGGCCCGCCCGAGGTCGAAGACCCGGTCGGGCGTGTCGGTGTGGACGTGGGCCTTCAAGAGATCGCCGGATTCGAGCACCACGATGGAACCGCCCAGCTCCCGGAGCGCCGCGCGCACCTGCGCTGGGTCAGGCAGGGACGTGCCCCGCACCATCACCTCGGTGCAGAACCGGAAGTCCTTATCGGAGGCGACTTCGGTGGTCGCGGCGGCGTTGACCAGGTCCCGGTCCACTGCGCCCTGCGCCTGGCCCCCTTCTTCTATAAGGCGCTTCACCCCGTCCAGGAGCCGCACGAAGCCCTTGGCGCCGGCGTCCACCACGCCCGCGGCCTTGAGCGCCTGGAGCAGATCGGGGGTGCCCTGCAGGGAGCGCTCCGCCCGGGTCACCAGACGGCGCATGAAGACCTTGAGATCCCGTTCATCGGCGGCGGCGTCCGCTTCGTCGGCGGCGTCGCGGGCCACGGTGAGAATCGTGCCTTCCACGGGGTCGTCGAGTGCGCCGTTCAGGCGTTCGAAGCCCATGCGGATGGCGCGGGCGAGGTCACGGGCGGTGGCGGTGAGGCGGTCCCCCAGGCCATCCCGGAGACCGAGCAGGAACTGCGAGAGCATCATGCCGGAGTTGCCGCGGGCGCCGCGGATCGAGGCCTGCGCCATCGCTTCCGTCACCTGGGGCAGGGGCGCGTCGCCCAGCGTGCGAAGCGCTTGCGCGACTTCGCGGAGGGTGAGCCACATGTTGGTGCCCGTGTCGCCGTCGGGCACCGGGAAGACGTTCATCCGGTTCAGCTCGTCGCGCCCCGCCGCGACCCAGTCCGCCGCGGCCAGGAGCGACCGCGACAGCCGGGGTCCGTCGACGTACCTGATTCCCGCGGGCACGGGGCCGGCCTTACTCCTTGACCACCGTCACCTGCACTTCGGGTCGGACGTCCGCGTGAATCTTCACGCCTACCTTGAACTCGCCCAGCGCGCGAATCGGCTCGGCGAGGTCGATCTGCCGCTTGTCGATGTCGTGCCCCGCTTCGGCCAGGCGGCGCTGAATATCGGCGGCGGTGATGGACCCGTAGAGCTTGTCCTCCTCCCCCACCTTCACCGCGAAGGTCAGGTGCACCTGCGCGAGCTTCTCGGCGATGACCTCGGCCGCGCCCTTCTCGGCCGCGCGCACCTTGGCGATGCGGGCCGACTCGAACGTGATCTTCTTCATGTTGCCCTCGGTGGCCGGATACGCCAGCCCCTTGGGCAGGAGGAAGTTGCGCGCGAAGCCGTCCTTGACCTTCACGACCTCACCGGCCTTGCCGACGTGCTGCACGTCTTCCCGCAGAATGATTTCCATGCCGTCCTCGTGATCAGTTCGGCCGGCCCTCGAGCCGGCGCCGGAACTCCAACCAGGTATCAGTCAGGCCCAGGACGCAAAGGCTGGGCGCGGTCGCCGGGGCGAAGAGCAGCCCCGAAAACGCCGCCAGCACCTGCACCCAGGCCGGAATCGCGACGATCGCGGCGGTGGCCCCGACCACGGCCGCTCCGCGGATTACGTACAGCACGCCCAGCACCAGCCCGACGTTGAACGCGGCGACGCGGACCCCCGGGAGGCTCCCCGAGACGACCCACACGGCCGTGGCCGCGACGACGGCCCAGATCGCGCCGTCCGCCAGCCGGAACTGCCGGAACGGACGAAGCTCGGGTCCCAGCGGGGTCCGCGCCGTCCGCACGTGCCATTGCCACGCCGCGGCCAGTGCCGCGTAGCCCCACAGCGCCTCGAGCGCCGGCCGCGCCGTGCTGAAGAAGCGCACCGCCGGCTCGTACTTCCCGTACATGTCCGCCACCACGTCGGGGGACATCACTTCGAGCACGGTCCTGAGCGCGAAGCTCGTCTGGCGGACCGTGTCCCAGGCCAGGAGGCCCCAGGTGTGCGGGCCGTTCAGGGTCCACGCCAGCACCACGGCGCTGACCCCGCTCCACGCGAGCGCGGCGGTGGCCCGCGAGAGGAACGGGCCCGGCGCACTCCAGGCGAGCGCGACGAAGGCCACGGCGGCGAACAGCTGAAAGACGCCGAGCACCGCGTCGATCGCCGACTCCCGCGGGATGACCAGGGCCCACAGCGCGAGCAGGCCGAGGAGCAGGGCACCCGCACGGGACACCCGGGACCGCGTGCCTCCGATCAGCTGCAACCCAGCGAACGTCACCCCCGCGAGCGGCAGACTGGTCGGCGCGAAGAGGGCGAGGAGTACCGTGCCGCTCACCAGCCACCAGAGGCTCCGCGGGGAGCTCATCTCAGCCGGTGAAGCCCTTGATGTACGGGATCAGGGCCAGCTGCCGCGCGCGCTTGATGGCGGTCGCCAGCTGCCGCTGGTGCCGGGCGCACATGCCGGACAAGCGCGACGGGAGAATCTTGCCGCGCTCGGTCAGGAAGCGGCTCACGGTCCGGTCGTCCTTGTAATCCAAGACCCGGACGCCCGACTCACACACCGGGCAGGTCTTCGAAGGGCGTCTCACGCGTCGTCCTCCTCACCGTCGTCATCGCCGCCGACGGCCGGCACCGGGACCGGCTTGGCCTCGGCCTCAGCCGCTACCACCAGGAAGCGCAGTACGCCTTCATCCAGCTTGACCGCGCGCTCGTACTCAGGGAGCAGCTCCCCGGCGGTCTCGAACTGGGCCACCACGTAGTAGGCGGTGTCTTTCTTCTTGATGGGATAGGCGAGGGTCCGCTTGCCCCAATGGCTCACATTGGTCAGCGTGCCCTTCCCGTCCTTGGTCAGGTGCGCGTGAAAACGTTCGAGCTTCTCGGTGACTGCGGGTTCCTCGAGGGCACTGTCAAAGATGTAGACCGTCTCGTATCGACGAGGCATGCCACCTCCCTTTGGTCTAGAACGACCCAGTGCAGGTGCGGCACCGAGTAGGGGAATTGAGGCGCGAAAGATAGCCGGGGGGCACCGGGCGGTAAAGGCGGTGTAGGGTAAGCCCTATGTGGGCCCTCCCACTCCTCCTGCTGAGCGTTCCCGTCGCGGATTCCCTGAAGGGGACCGTGCTCGCTCTGGGGAGCGGTCACCCTCTGGCCGGAGTGGTCGTTGGGATCGGTGCCCAACAGGTCACCAGCGATAGCGCCGGGCACTTCGCCCTGGCTGGCTCGGCCTCGCGTCTTCACCTGACCTGGAATGGGAAGACTGGCACGGGTGTCATCCCGTCCGGTCAGGACGACGAGGCCCTCAGGGTGGTGATCGACACCGAGACGCAGGAGCTCGAATCCACCATCGAGCGTGAGGACTGGCATCTCGTCGGGAGGTGGGGGATGCCGGGATTCTTCGACCGGGCCCGCCAGGGGTTCGGGACCTTCTTCACCCGGAATGACCTCGCCCGGACCGGTTACGCCAGTCTCAAGGACCTTCTCAGGTCACTGGGGATCACGCACGGCTGTCTGAGGGACGGCACCGGCTGTGGCGCGATGATCTACTACCGCAGCAATCCCGTGCTGGTGAGCATCTATGTCGACGGGGTGTTTCAGCGGAACGAGCAAGCGGACGAGCTTCCCCTCGACGCCGTGACGGGGATCGAGTACTACCCGTTACCCGACCCGCCGCGCCCGGCGCTCACGAGCTCCCGCCAGTGGATGGTGAAGACGGACTACCTGCAGCAGCTGCCCCTTCAGGAATTCACCGTGGTGATCTGGACCCGCAACTTCTACCAGCGGTTGGCGCAGCGCTGACTAGACGTTGAAGCGGAAGAGCAGGACGTCGCCGTCCTGTACCACGTACTCCCGGCCTTCACTGCGGACCAATCCCTGCTCGCGCGCCGGCTTCCACCCGCCCGACTTCATGAAATCGGCAAAGCTCACGGTCTCGCCACGGATGAACCCCTTCTGAAAGTCCGAGTGAATGACGCCGGCGGCGTCGTAGGCGGTGTCGTTCACGTGGATGGTCCAGGCCCGGACCTCCTGCTCACCCGCCGTGAAATAGGTCCGGAGTCCCAGCAGCGCGTACCCGGCGTGAATCAGACGGTCGAGCCCCGGTTCTTTCACGCCCGCGCCCGCCAGGAACTCCTGGCGTTCGTCACGGGACAGCTCCGCGAGCTCGGCCTCGAGCTTGGCGGAGAAGGGGACCAGCTCGGCTTCTTCGTGATGGGCGGCGACGGCCTTCCGGAGCACGTCCACGAACTTCCCGCCACCGGCCGCCAGATCGTCTTCACTGACGTTGGCCGCATACAGGATCGGCTTGGAGGTCAGGAGTCCCATCCCTCGCAGGGCCGCCAACTCCTTGGCGTCCCGGGCGGCGGCCCGCGCGCCTTTCCCCGCGTTCAGCTCGGCTTCGACCCGTTCGAGCAGGGCCATCTCGACCTGGGCGTCCTTGTCACCCGACTTCGCGCTCTTGCGGGTCTTGTCCACCCGGCGGTCGATCACCGACACATCCGCCAGAGCGAGCTCCGCGGAAATCACGTCATGATCGCGCACCGGATCCACGGGACCCATCACGTGCACCACGTCCGGATCTTCGAAGCAGCGGATGACGTGGACGATGGCGTCCACTTCGCGGATGTGCGACAGGAATTGGTTGCCCAGCCCCTCGCCTTGCGACGCGCCTTTGACCAATCCCGCGATGTCGACGAACTCGACGACGGCCGGGACTTTCTTCTTCGGCTTGACCAGCTCCACGAGCTGATCGAGCCGCGGGTCTGGAACCTCGACGACGCCGACGTTCGGATCCACGGTGCAGAAGGGATAGTTCTCCGCGGCGGCGGCCTTGGAGGACGTCAGCGCGTTGAAGAGGGTCGATTTCCCGACGTTCGGCAGTCCGACGATCCCTAGACGAAGCATTACGCTCTTTCTATCGCGAAACGAATGGGGCGATCACCACCCACGTCAAAATCGCGACGCGCAGCAACGCGAAGCGGGGGCCCCGGCCCAGCGCGCTGACCACCCCGACGACCACCGCGGCCAGAAACGCGTGAAACCACCCGCTCCAATGGCTCGGTGCGATCAAGGGGCCACCGGAACGGGAGGCGGCGACGACGGCGAGTCCGGCCAGCACGGTGGCGGCCCGGCAGGGCGCGGACGGCAGGGCGACGGCGGCCATCATCGACAGCGCGCCGAGGGCGACACCGTAGGTGCCCAGGTAGTGGAACGGCATCAGCGACGCCGCGATCAGGACGATGGTCCACCTGGGCTTGCTCACCAAGCGAATCGCGACACCGAGCAGTGCTCCCAACAGGCCCGCGAGCAGCGGGGCTGTTCCGGGCAGCGAGCTCTCGTGCAGGCCGAGGGCGACCGGATCGAGGCCCGCCGCCGCGACGGCGATCAGGACGCCGACCAGAACCGCACCCGCGATCAGTCCGATCTGCCGGGAGCCCCTCCAGAGCAGGCTGAACACGCCCCCGAACCCACCCGCGGTGGCGATCAGCATCGGGAGCGCCACTCCGTCGACCCGATTCGCGACGAAAGGAGTGCCCGCGGCGATGATGAGCGCCCCGGACGTCGCGAAGACGCCGGCGTCGGCGGACTCAGCGAGGCTGTCGTCGCTCTTCCGGGTGGCGGTGATGGTCGCGGATCCGAGCGCGAAGGCGGCGAGGAGTTGGGCGAAGAGCTTCCAGCCGCCGTCATCCATTCCCGCCGCCGAGCCGAACCATTCGAAGACCAAGCCGAGTCCGAGGAGGGAAGTGCCCCAGGCGGAAAGGCCGAGGATGCCTGCGTCGATTCCAAAGCCGGCCATCCACTGGACCGCCAAGGCGGCGCAGGCACCCAGGGCGAAACTGGCCCCGGTGCGGGCACTGATGAGCCCGTCGAGCACCACCATCGCGATCAGGGCGATCAGCGCGGGCTCTCCGAAGGTGGAGAGCACCGGCCGGCGTTCGGCTCTCCGCAAGGCTAAGAGACCGGGCATGAGGGCGAGGGCTCCGCCCAGGACGGCGATTTCGGGGAACCAGGGGACCAGGTTCATGCGGGGGGTTCGCCTCGAAGCCAGTGTTCCACGGCGTCGACCATCTTCGGCAGGGCCTGGTCGATCAACTCGCGCTGCTCGGGATCCGCGGGGGCGAGCACGTAGTCGGCCCAGTCGCCGACGCCTTCGGGCAGGGGACCCACGCCGATGCGGAGTCGCGCGTAGCTTTGCGACTGCAGGGCCCCTTCGATGCTCTTCAGGCCGTTGTGCCCGCCTGCCGAGCCGTCGAGCCGCAGCCGGAACGTGCCCGAGGCGATGCGGAACTCGTCCACGAGCACCAGGAGCTCGCTCGCGGGATTGAAGGCGGGGTCGGCGCGGATCGACACGAGCGCGGCGCCCGAACGGTTCATGTACGTGGTGGGCTTCAGGACGCGCACGGGCACGCCCGCGACGTCGCCCTCACAAATGCGAGCGCGCTCACCACGACGGAAGGGGCCGAACCCCCACCGCGCGCTGAGCGCGTCCGCCAACCAGAAACCTGCGTTGTGGCGCGTCGCCTGATACTCCTC
>DATBBZ010000151.1:0-3745 GCA_036270745.1 Gemmatimonadales bacterium
CCCTGCCACGATGGTGAACGCGCCCCCGGCCGGCACCTCGAGGCGGGTCAGGGCGTCGATGGTCGGATCCAGCCGGCCGGCGCGCTCAAGTACGCTGTCGTACCGCGTATCACCCGTTACCGACATCGCCGAGGGGCGCGCGCCGAGGAGCTCGAGACGGCTGGCGTCGGCTTCGCTGATGGCCCCGATCTTGTCCAGCGCTTCGTAGGCGGTCCGGGACCATCCCCGCGCGGGCCAGTTGAGCCGCGAGCTCGTGGGGGACACGGTCGCGGAAATGAGTCCGAGCTTCACCCCCCGTGCGGCGGCACCGAGCGTGAGCTCGGGCCAGACGTCGAGTTTGGAGTAAACGAGCGCGGTGGGCTTCAGGGCCTCGAGGGCTCCGCGCACCGCGTCGGGACGGTCCCAGGGGAGGTAGTCCGCGACATCCGCCGGCAGGGAGCGGGCCAGCCGCTCGGCGGAGGGAGAGAAGAAGGTATAGGCGATCTGCCATTCGGGGTGAGTCGAACGCAGCATCTCGATCACGGGCTTGGCCTGCAGCCCTTCGCCCACGGAGGGCGCGTGCATCCAGATGAGGGGCCGGCTCACATCCCGGTACGCGGAGCCCCAGGCGGTCAGCCGGTCGAGCAGCTGCCGACGTCCTTCCAGTCCTTTGGCGAGCTTGGGATTGAATCGTGCCGCGAGCGGGGCGGCGCCTGCCGCTGCCCGCATCCCCAGTCGGTACCAGAGGGGCGGCCGCCGAGCCATCAGGTGCCGGGGTGAGCGGTCTTCGCGGTGTAGATCGAGTCGAGAATGCCCTTGAACTCAGGGTAGGGGGCGGCCCCTTCGAGCAGCCCCCCTTCGATATAGAACGTCGGCGTGGCGTGCGCGCCGGCGCGCGTGGAGCTCGTCGCGTCCGCGTCGATCGCGGGGCGCGTGGCATGGGTCTGCACGCAGGTGGATAGGGCGGACTTCGAGAGGTGGAGCGAATCGCCCAGTGCCAGCAGGTACGGGAGCGGATTGTCGAGCTGGTCCCAGTCATCCTGGTGGTGATACAGCAGGTCGTGCATGGGCCAGAATTTCCCCTGCCGGGCGGCGCACATCGCGACTTCCGCGGCCGGGATGGTGTTCTTGTGGATGGACACCAGGGGATAGTTGATGAAGATCCAGCGGACTTTGCCGGTCTTGATGTAGTCCTGTTCCACGGACGGCAGAACGGTCAGGGCGAAGTACCGGCAGGCGGGGCACTGAAAGTCCGCCATCTCATAGACGGTGATGGGGGCGGAGGCCGGACCCTGGGACCGCCCGGCGGCGCCGTCGGTGCCCTGGGAGGTCAGCCGGGGAGCCGCACCGCTCAGTAATAAGATGAAAGAGAAGGCGAGCCGTGAACGAGCGGAGTGCACAGGGCCCTTTCGGTGTCCGTATCCCGTCGCAGATGGCCACATGTCAACGCCACAGGACATTGCAGAAACCTGACTTCCGCATGCTCTTGCGGCTTGGGCATTTGAGTCGCACGATAGCGATACGCTAGAACCATAGCGGACCCCGGTACGTGACACCAGTCACGTCTACTCTGGCCGTCTAGCCGTCTAGCAGTGTGGCTGCGAGACCGTCGAAGCGCTGGCACGTTCACCCAAGCCGTTGGGCGACGCCAGGCGCCTGAGATCATACAAGGGAAGAAGGTACTCCGCGTGGCCCCGTCACCGTCGACGGGCTCGCGGTGTTTGCTGAACCCCGGCGCGGGAGGGCGTTGGTGGCACCGTCTGTCGTGTGGTCGTTGTACCCGCTGCAGCGCCGGCTGGCGCCCTGTCACGACCGATGTACGCGCCGGCTCGGGCCGACGTTGGCCCGGGCTCTACCGACATTCGGTGCGCGCGTTGTCGGGCCGTCAGGACGGCCGGCGCCGCATCTCTCACATCAAGACACGAGGGAGCTATGAAGTTCAACCACATTCGGAGGCAGGTGCGCGGTGCCGTGCTCGGGTTCGCGTTCCTGCTCGGCGGTGCGTCGCTCGCTGCGCAGGGCGTGGTCGTCGGGCGGGTGACGGATGCCGCGACCAAGCAGCCCTTGCAGCAGGCGCAAGTGAACATCGTGGGGACCACGCAGCGCGTGCTCACGAACCAGGATGGCCAATATCGGCTACTCAACGTGCCGGCGGGTACGGCCCTGGTTCGGGTGGTCTACATCGGGTACAAGTCGGAGAGCCAGTCGGCCTTCGTGACCGCCGGAGCATCGGTGACGGCGGACTTCGCCATGACGGCGGCACCGGTGGGCCTTGAGGCCATCGTGGTAACGCCTTCCGGCAACGCGAGTGCCCGGCAGGAAGGCAACAACGTCCCGACGGTTCAGTTATCGACCCTTACCCGGACCGAGGCCATCACCAACATGTCCGACGCGATCAACGCGCGGGTGCCGGGCGTGGTCGTACAGCAGTCGGGTGGCACCACCGGCTCGGGGACCCGGATCCGGATTCGCGGATCGAACAGTGTTTCGCTGTCTAATGATCCCGTATTGGTCGTGGATGGCGTCCGGGTCGACAACACTTCCAGCTCTTCCACGGTCGGGGTCGGCGGCCAGGTCCCGTCGCGGCTCAACGACTACAACGCGGACGACATCGAATCGATCCAGGTATCGGAAGGCCCATCGGCCGGCGTGTTGTACGGTACCGACGCCGCCAACGGCGCCATCATCATGCAGACCAAGAAGGGTCACCCCGGCCCCACCGTCTGGAACGTGAACTTCGAGGGCGGGGTGCAGAACGATGTCGGGAGCTACCCGGCCAATTACCGCGGCGTCACGGCGGCGAACGCCTCGTGCCGGCTGACGCAGGTAGCGGCGGGCACCTGCACCCAGGCGAACGTGCTCACCCTCAACCCCATCGAGCAATTCAGCCCGTTCCGCACCGGCAACCTGACCAACATGGGGATTAGCGCCTCCGGCGGAAACGAGCAGACGACGTATTACGTGGCGGGACACTACAACTACGCGAATGGCGTGTATTCGGTGAATACGGACAAGCAGGTGTTCCTGCGCGGGAATATCCACCATCAGGCTGCCTCGAACCTGATCTTCGACGTGTCGACCGGGTACGTGACCAGCCAGCTGCGACTGCCGCAGAACGACAACAACGTGTTCGGCGTGCTCTCCTCAGGATTCTTGGGTGGGACCGATAGCACGGTGAATCAGGGGTACGGGTTCTTGACCCCGGCGCAGAGCTTTTCGATCCACACGTTCCAGCTGGTCGACCACTTCACTGGGTCGTTCGCCGCCAAGTACACTCCCCGGAGTTGGCTCGAGATCAATGCTACGCTCGGGAACGATTTTATCAGCCGCCGGGACGAGAACACGGACGTCCCGGGTGCCATCCCGCAGGCCTTCAACAACAATGCGTTCATCGGCAGCCGGAACGCGAACCCGTTCCAGATCTATACCTACACGGCCAACGTCTTTGGGACGGCGGAATTCCTGCTGACGCCGACCGTCACCTCGCGCACGTCAGCAGGCCTCCAGTACTTCCGCTCCGATTTGCACGGAGTCACGACCTTCAATCTGGGGCTTACAGCAGGGACGGGTTCACTGACGGGTGGTGTGGTCCCGCAAGACAGCGAAGCAACGACTGAGACGGCAACATTTGGGAAGTTCGTCGAGGAGCGCGTGGGAATTCGGGACCGAGTGTTTTTCACTGGCTCACTGCGTTCTGATCAGAACACGTCATTCGGGAAGAGGTTCGGAAACATCCTCTATCCCAAGCTCACGGCCTCGTGGGTAG
>DATBBZ010000152.1:0-2198 GCA_036270745.1 Gemmatimonadales bacterium
GAGCGGGCTCGCCCGGCAGCACGATTTCGGGGAAGGCTTCAAGCGGTACGAGCCCGCGGCGCCCGGCGAGCGTCACGAGCCTTGCGTCTGTACCTCCTGCGGCGCGGTGATGGAGTTCGCGAACGACCGCCTGGAGCGCATGATCGGATTGCTGGCGGAAGAGGTGGCGTTCCGGCCCCACCATCACCGTCTGGAAGTGTACGGTCTCTGCCGGTCGTGTCAGCAGTCGAACCCATTCGCACGCACGAGGTGACGGAGTTGATCGACTCGAAGATGTTCTTTCCCACGAAGGCGTTCCTCACCAAGGGTGTCGGACGCCATCGCCACAAGCTCACCAGCTTCGAGATGGCGCTCCGCGACGCACACCTCGCGTCGTACAACCTGGTGCGCGTCAGCTCGATTTTCCCGCCCCAGTGTGAGCTGATGGACCGGGAAGAGGGGCAGAGCCTCCTCAAGCCGGGACAGGTGGTCTTCGCGGTAATCGCGGAATCGTCCACGAACGAACCCAGCCGCCTCGTGGCTGCGTCGATCGGGCTGGCCATGCCCGCCGATCCCTCGCACCACGGCTACATCTCCGAGCACCACGGGTACGGGCAGAACGAAGTCGCCGCAGGCGACTACGCCGAGGATCTCGCGGCTTCCATGCTCGCCACGGTGCTGGACGTGCCCTTCGATTCCGACCAGGCCTGGGACGCGCGACGGGAACAGTGGCTGATGTCGGGCGAAATCGTCCGTACTCTCAACGTGACTTCCACTGCCGAGTGCGGCGAGGACGGGCGCTGGACCACCGTGGTCTCCGCGGTGGCCTTCTGTGGATAAGAAGCTCGCCGAGCTTCCTTGGGGCGCCCCGCAGGGATTCCTGGGCTTACCGGAACCGGACGTCCCGCTCGGCAAGGCGGGCGTGGTCATCCTTCCGGTCCCCTACGAAGCCACGGTTTCGTATATGGGCGGGACCCGGTTCGGGCCCCGGCGCATTCTCGAAGCCTCCCGCTACATCGAGCTGTACGATCACGAGCTTGATTCCGAGCCGTACACGGTGGGCGTGCACACCCTGCCGGAGCTGATGCTGTCGGGTGCCGGTCCGGAAGAGGCGCTGGAAGAGCTGCGCGAGGCGTTCGACGCCCTCCTCGGCCCCAATCGCTTCGTCATCATGCTCGGCGGCGAGCACTCGCTCTCCGCGCCGCCGATTCAGGCCCACGTGGCCCGGATGAAGGGCAAGAAACTCTCGGTGCTGCAGCTCGACGCGCACGGGGATCTGCGGACCGAGTACGAGGGCACGCCCTTTTCGCATGCCTGCGTGATGTACCGGGTGCACCAGGACGTGAACCTCGTTCCGGTGGGCATCCGCGCCATCACCGCGGAAGAGCGCGCCCTGATGCGCAAGAAGAAAATCCCCACGGTCTTTGGGTACGAGCTCGATCCCGGCGAAAAGTGGATCGACCGCGTGCTGGAGAGCCTGGGACCTGACGTCTACCTCACCATCGACGTCGACTACTTCGATCCCGCGTACGTTCCGGCCACCGGTACGCCGGAGCCCGGGGGCGGCTCCTGGTATCCCACCCTCCGGCTCCTCGACCGCGTGTTCCAGGAGCGGCGCGTGGTGGGGGCCGATGTCGTCGAGCTCGCGCCGATACCCGGGTTCGTCGCTCCCGATTTCCTGGCGGCGAAGCTGGTCTACAAGCTCATCGGGTTCCATCAGCGTGGAAGGAAGTAGCGGAGTCTCCTTCGCCATCGCGGGGCTCGCGGGGCTCTTGAGCTTCCTCTCGCCCTGCGTCCTGCCCCTCATCCCGAGTTACGTCGGATTCATCACCGGTATGACCGCCGAGGAAACCACCGGCAGACGGCGCCTGGTGTTCCTCCATGCCCTGTGCTTCGTCGCGGGCTTCGCGCTCATCTTCGTCACGCTCGGGGCGTCGGTCTCCCTGGTCGGCGGCCTGCTCATCCGGTCTCAGGTCTGGCTGGGGCGAATCGGCGGTGTGCTCGTCATCCTGCTCGCCCTTTACCTGCTCGGCGTCATTCGTCCCGCCTGGCTCATGCGGGAGCGCCGGCTGGACCTCACCACCAAGCCCCTCGGCTTCCTCGGATCCGCGGTGGTCGGGGTGACGTTCGGCGCGGCGTGGACCCCCTGCATCGGACCCATCCTCGGCGCCATTCTCACTCTCGCAGCCACGGCCGGGAGCGCGGGGAAGGGCACTGCG
>DATBBZ010000153.1:0-1772 GCA_036270745.1 Gemmatimonadales bacterium
CGCGCCCGCCAAGGTGCAGTTGGCGCTCCTCGAGGCCATGCAGGAAAAGCAGGTGACCATCGGCGGAGAGACCTTTTACCTCGGCGAGCCGTTCCTGGTGCTCGCGACCCAGAACCCGATCGAGCACGAAGGCACCTACGCGCTGCCCGAGGCCCAGCTCGACCGGTTCATGCTGAAGGTCCGCGTCGGCTATCCCACGCGCGATGCCGAGAAGGAAGTGGTCGGACGAATGGCGTCGGGGCGCCCGATCGAAGTCGAGCGCATCGCGAGCGGAGAAGATGTGCTCGCCGCCCGCAGTGCCATCGCCGAGTTGTACATGGATCAGAAGGTGGTGGACTACATCGTGGACGTCGTCCGCGGCACCCGCGAGCCCCAGGCGGTCGGGTTGCCGGAGCTCAAGCCGCTGATCGCGTTCGGCGCGAGCCCGAGGGCCTCGATCTACCTGGCCCAGGCGGCGCGCGCGCACGCGTATCTCCGCGGCCGTTCCTACGTGGTGCCCGAAGACGTGAAGGCGATGGCGTTCGACGTCCTGCGCCACCGCGTCCTGCTCACGTTCGAGGCCGAGGCCGAAGACCTGGATTCGGACCGGGTCGTCGGCCGGATCCTGGAGGCGGTCGGCGTGCCGTGAACCCCGAAGTCCTGCGCCAGGTCAAAGGGATCGAGCTCCGCACCCGGTCCCTGGTCAACACCCTCTTCACGGGTGAGTACCGGTCGGTGTTCCGCGGGCAGGGCATCGAGTTTGCCGAAGTGCGTGCCTACCAGCATGGTGACGACTTCCGCGCGATCGACTGGAACGTCTCCGCCCGGATGGGGACGCCGTTCGTCAAGGAGTTCATGGAGGAGCGGGAGCTCACGCTCCTCCTCATCGTGGATCATTCCGGGTCTCTCCATTTCGGACGACCTGCCTCCAAGGCCGGCATGGCGGTCGAGATCGGCGCGGTCCTGGCGCTCGCCGCGGCGCGGCACTCGGACCGCGTGGGCGCGCTCCTCTTCTCGGACCGGGTGGAGCACGTCATCAAGCCCTCGAAGGGGCGGGGCCACGCCCTTCGCGTCATCCGGGATCTCCTTGCTTTCGCGCCGCGCGGCCGGGGGACGAACCTGGCCGAGGCCCTGCGCTACGCGACGAAGCTCCTGCGGCACCGCGCCGTGGTGGTCGTGATCTCGGATTTCCGCGCGGAAGGATGGGATGAGCCGCTCGCCCGTCTGGCGAGCCGCCACGACGTGGTGGGGATCACCATCGACGATCCGCGGGAGACGATCCTTCCCGACGCGGGGTGGGTGGAGCTCGAGGACGCCGAGACGGGGCGCCGGGTGCTGGTGGACACGGGACATGAAGGGACTCGCGGGAAGGTCCGCCTCGCCGCGGAGCGGGCGGCGCAGGAGCGGCAGAAGAAGCTCCGGCGCGCAGGCGTCGATGTCGTCTCCCTGCACACGCACATTCCCTACGCACTCCCCTTGCGGCGCGCGTTCGCCGAGCGCGCGCGTCGGCTCAAGCGCTGACCGTGTTCGTAACGGGCGCGCATCTGCTGGCGGTATTGCTCTCGGTGACCGCACCGCGGGACAGTGGGTGGATGATCGCGCCCCCCGCCCCAACGGTGGGGGATACGATCTGGCTCTTCCGCATCGTCGGCCACGCGCCCGACTGGCGGGTCCGGACGGCGGCGTTCGACAATCAGGGCGAAGTTGTGTCGCTGGGCGACCCGAGGGTGGATTTCGGCGCCACCGCCGACACCGTGCGCTATGCGGTGGTGATCTGGACCGCCGGAGCACAC
>DATBBZ010000154.1:0-7788 GCA_036270745.1 Gemmatimonadales bacterium
CGAGGTCGGGACCACCAACCGCACGCACTTGGACGACTACGCGCTAGCCATCGGCCACAAGACGCGCGTCTTGCTGAAGGTCCACCGGTCGAACTTCAAGCTCTCGGGCTTCACCACCGACGTTTCACCCCACGAAATCGCTCAGCTCGCGCACGCGAGCGGGGCGGCGGCGTTGTTCGACCTGGGCTCCGGCCTGTTGCTCGACCTCGCCCCCTGGGGTCTCTCGGGTGAACCCCTCGTGAAGGACGCGGTGTCGAGCGGCGTGGACCTCGTGGTCTTCAGCGGCGACAAGTTGCTCGGGGGACCTCAAGCCGGGATCCTCGTGGGCACACGCGCCGTGATCGATGCCTGCCGCAAGGATCCGACGGCCCGGGCCGTCCGCGCCGACAAGCTCACGCTCGCGGCACTCGAGGCCACGCTTCGTCTGTACCGGGAGGTGGATACCGCGCGCCAGGAGATCCCGGTGTTGCGGATGCTGACGACCTCCCGCGACGACCTCAAGCGGGCGGGAGAAACGATGGCGGAAGCGGTGGGACCGGAAGCCGACCTGATTCCTGGTGAATCGGAAGTCGGGGGCGGGGCATTCCCCGGCACCACCCTCAAGACCTGGCTGGTGCGGATCACCGTCAGTCATCTCTCGGCGGACGGCCTCTCGGATCGGCTCCGCGCCGGCGCGCCGCCGGTGATCGCGCGGATTGCGGACGGACGCGTCGTGCTCGATCCGCGCACCATCTTCCCCGAACAGATCGCCGCCACCGCGCGCGCCGTCCGTTCCGCCATCGATGCCTGAGCCGGGACGGCGACGGCCCGCCGCCTTTCTCGATCGCGACGGGACCCTGATCGAGGACCCCGGTTTCCTTTCCGATCCCACGAAGGTCAAACTCCTGCCGGGAGCGGCCCAGGCGGTCCGGCGCCTGAACCAGGCCGGCCTCGCCACGGTGATCGTGACCAATCAATCGGGCATCGCGCGCGGTTTGATCACGATGGGGCAATACGAGGCGGTGCACGCCCGCCTGGTCCAGCTGCTCGCCGGTGCCGGTGCCCGGCTCGACGGCGCGTACGTCTGCCCTCATCATCCGGACATCAGCGGGCCCTGTGAATGCCGGAAGCCCGGCACGCGCTTGTTCCGCGACGCCGCCACCGAGCTGACCCTGGACCTCGGCCGTTCCTTCTATGTGGGAGACCGGATGACCGACATCGAACCCGCCCGCACCTTGGGGGGCCGCGGCATCCTGGTCCGCACCGGCCATGGAGACGAGAGCGCGCAGGAGGCCATCGAGAAGGGGTATCCCGTCGTGGCCGACATTCAGACTGCCGTCGACATGATCCTCGAGCACCAATGAAAATCGCCGCCCTTTTCTTCTTCCTGGCGGTCCGGACCAGTGCGGCTCAGGTCGACACCGCCCGCCAGATTGCCGTCGGCTCCTCGGTCACGGGTCACCTCGCCAAGCACGACGCCCGCACGGCCGATGGGACGTACGCGCAGGCGTGGCACCTGAAGGGCACGCCGGGACACCTGGTCACCGTGGACCTGGCCTCCAAGGACTTCGACGCCTTCCTCATGGCGCGCGGCGCGGGTCTCGACTCCGCGAGCGGCCCGCTCCAGGATGACGATTCCGGTGGCCACTGCAACGCCCGCCTGACGTTGAGAATCCCCGCTTCAGGCGAGTGCACGATCGTGGTGACCACGTCGAGCCGGAATGCGACGGGACATTTCATCCTGGCCGTGCGGTCGGGCGCAGTACCAGCGTCCCTCGCCCCTTGTCACGGATGACTGTAACGCCGGTGCGGGTGGCGGTCCTGGCGTCGGGCGGTGGGACCAATCTCCAGGCCCTCCTGGACGGGCTGAACAGCGCGGGCAGTAACACCGCGCGCGTCACTCAGGTCATTTCGAACCGGAAGGACGCGGGCGCCCTGGAGCGTGCACGCCAGGCCGGCGTTCCGGCCCTGGCGTTGGCGGACCACACCAACGCGCAGGAGTACGTCGACGCACTCGGCGACACGCAGCTCGTGGTCCTGACCGGATTCCTGAAAAAGGTCCCCGCCCCGGTCGTGTCGCGGTTCCAGTGGCGGATGATTAACATCCACCCCGCCCTGCTCCCCGATTTCGGGGGGCCTGGCATGTATGGCATCCGGGTGCACGAAGCCGTCCTGGCCGCGGGCCGGACGGAATCGGGAGCGAGTGTCCACTACGTGACCGAGGAGTACGACCGGGGCGAGGTGATCGCGCGGGCGCGCGTTCCCGTCCTCCCCGGAGACACCGGCGACACGTTGGCGGCGCGGGTCCTGACCGCCGAGCACCGGTTGCTTCCCCACGTCGTCACCGTCTTGTCGCTGATGGGATTGCCGAATCACGCCGTCCGGTTGGAGGACCTCGATGCGTAGCCGCTGCGCCGTCGCCACCCTCGTTCTCTCGTTCGCCGTCCAGGCGTCCCTGCCGGCGCAGTCACTCGAGTCCCTGACCCTCCGTTTCGCGGGCTTCACGACGGTGTCGGGCTACGAACAGGCGGTGACCGACTCGTTGCTGGTGCTCTTCCCCGGCGCCACGCGCGACCGTCTGGGCGACGTCAGCATCACGCTGGGTTCGGGTACGCCCCGGCGCCTCGTGTCCTGCCCGCTCGACGAGGCGGGATACGCCGTCGGCGGCATCACGGCCGAAGGGTATCTGACACTCCATCGCGAGGGCCGCATCACCAATCCACTCTTCGAACAGCAGCTCGAGGGTCACCGGGTGATCGTATTCGGAGCGTCCGGACCCATTCCGGGCGTCGTCGGCGTCCGGTCGGTGCATCTCACGCGCGGACGGGCGGCGAACGAGACCCCATTCACTGCCGACGACGCCTACGTCGACATCGGCGCGACGTCCGCGGCCGACGCCGCCTCCCTGGGGGTGCGGATGCTCTCGCCCGTGGCTCTGGAACGAAAGGCCCACCGCTATGGCGACGGCGTGGCGGCGCCGGCGGTCGGGCGGCATACAGCCTGCGCGGCACTCGCCGCCGCGCTCCTCTCGCATCCCAAGATCACGGGATCGCTGGTGGCCAGCTTCACCGTGCAGGGCCTGCAGAACGGCAATCCTGGACTCGGCAGCGTGACCGCCCTCAAGGGCCCCTTCGCGGACACGCTGACGGCCACGCTGCCCGTGAAGTACCGGGAGACCGCCGCGGAGACTGTGCTCCTCAGTGACGTGCAGGCGCTCGAGCAACGGATCGTGCAATGGATGGGAGGTGCCAAGTGAAGCGCCTCGTCATCGCCATGATCGTCCTCGTGGCGCCTGTCGTTCGGGCGCAATCCACGGTTGCCGAGGCCGACTCGGTCCTCGCGCGTCTCATTCCGGTGTACGGCGTGTCCGGCAGCGAGGCGCCAGTGCGGGAGGTCGTGAAATCACTCCTGCCGTCCTGGGCCAAGCCGGAGGTCGACACGGCCGGCAATATCTGGCTCCGGTTGGGATCTGGTGGAGCCCCCGTCGTCTACGTGGCCCACATGGATGAGATCGGCTTCAAGGTTTCCGCCATTCTGGACGACGGATCACTCCAGCTCGACCGCCAGGGGGGATTCTTCGAGTCGCTCTTCGAGGGTCAACCGGCCCTGGTTCACACGCCGAAGGGAGATGTGCCGGGAGTCTTCCCGACGCGGGACTCGATCCCGCGTGATCAACGCGAGTTGCGGCACCAGCCGCCGGTGATTCGTGTCGAAGGAGATCCCCTGCGCTCGACACTCCGGGTGGACGTCGGCACCACGTCCCGCGCCGCTACCGAGGCCTTGGGTGTCACGGTCGGCTCGACGGTCACCATGCCGAAGAGCTATCAGCGGCTCGCCGGGTCCCGCGCCACCGGGCGCTCGTTCGATGATCGCGTGGGGGACGCGTCCCTGATCCTCGCGGTACGGCACCTCGACCGGTCCCGGCTCAAGCACGAAGTGATCTTCCTCTGGAGCACGCGCGAAGAGACGGGGCTCTTCGGCGCCGGCGTCGCCGCGCGCGCCCTCGGCTCGGCGACCGCCCGCGTCTATGCCATCGACACCTTCGTCTCGTCCGACGCACCGCTCGATCCCAAGAACTTCGCCGATCAACCCATCGGCCAGGGTGCCGTGGTCCGGGCATTGGACAACAGCTCCGTCACACCGCCGGCGCTCGTCGACTCCGTTCTGGCCATCGCGGCGGCGCGGCACATTGCCGTCCAGGTGGGCACGACGAACGGCGGGAACGACGGCTCGATGTTCGTGCCATTCGGCGCTCCTGACGTGGCCCTGGGATGGCCCCTGCGCTATTCACATTCGCCGGCCGAGGTGATCGATCTGAAAGACGTCGCGTCGCTGGCAGACCTCGTGCAGGCCACCGCGGAGGTGTGGTGAGAGCGCTGATTTCTGTTTCCGACAAACGCGGCGTCGCCCCCTTCGCCAAGCAGCTCGTCCAGCTCGGCTGGGAGATCGTCTCCACCGGCGGGACCGCCGAAGCCCTCCGCAAGGACGGGGTGCCGGTGATGTCGATCGACGAGGTGACGGGGTTCCCGGAGATGATGGATGGGCGGGTCAAGACCCTGCACCCCAAGGTGCATGGAGGTCTCCTGGCCCGTCGCGACAATCCGGAGCATGTCGCCGCCATGAAGCAGCACGGGATCACCGCCATCGACTTGGTCGCGGTGAATCTCTATCCCTTCCGCGAGACGGTGGCGAAACCGGGCACCAGTTTCGAGCACGCGATCGAGAACATCGACATCGGCGGTCCGTCCATGCTCCGCTCCGCCGCCAAGAACCATGAAGGGGTCATCGTGATCGTGGATCCCGCGGACTACCCGGGCGTCATCGCCGCCCTCTCGGCCGGGGGCGTCCCCGCCGACGAACGCCGGCGCCTGGCCACCAAGGTCTACGCCCACACCTCCGCGTACGATGCCGCGATCACGAACTACCTGTCGACTCGGGGCCAGGAGCCCTTCCCGCCCTCGGTGGCGCTGGTGCTCGAGCGCCAGCAGTCGCTCCGCTACGGTGAGAATCCCCATCAGCCGGCCGCCCTCTACGTCACCGACGAGGCACAGGGGGGGGGCATGCGGGACCTGGTTCAGCTCCACGGCAAGGAGCTGTCCTTCAATAATCTCCTGGACGTGGACGCGGCCGTGAGCGCGGTCCTCCCCTGGGACGCCGAACACCCCGCCTGCGCCATCATCAAGCACACCACGCCGTGCGGCCTGGCGCTGGGTGGGACCGCTGCCGAGGCCTATTCGCGGGCGTTCGCCACGGACCGCCAATCAGCGTTCGGGTCGGTGATCGCGTACAACGTGCCGGTGGACCGCGCCGCGGCCGAGGCGATGCGGGACCTGTTCGTGGAGGTGGTGGTGGCTCCGGCCGTGGCGGAGGACGCCCTGGCGGTCTTCCGGGAGAAGAAGAACATCCGGGTGATCACCCTGCCCCGGCCCGACGCTACACCCACCTGGGACTACAAGCGGGTGCGGGGCGGGTTTCTGGTCCAGGAGCGATTCCGGCCCGGGCGCCCCGACGACGAGAAGGCCTGGACCGTGCCCAGCCGGCGCAAGCCGACCGACGCGGAATGGCGTGACTTGCGCTTCGCCTGGGCGGCGGTCGGGGTAGTAAAATCCAACGCGATTCTCCTGGCCCGGGGCGAGGCGGCGATCGGCATCGGCGCGGGTCAGATGTCGCGGGTCGACAGCTCGTTCCTGGCGGTTCACAAAGCCCGGCAACAGGGACACGATCCGAAGGGGAGCGTGCTCGCGAGCGACGCGTTCTTCCCCTTCCGGGATGGCATGGACGAGGCAGCCGCCGCCGGCGTGGCTGCCGTCATTCAGCCCGGGGGATCGGTGCGGGATCCTGATGTGATCGCGGCGGCCGACGAGCATGGCGTCGCCATGGTGCTGACCGGTACGCGGCAATTCCGACACTAAGCGGAGATCGACGACTTATGGACGAGCGCGACGCCAGGCCCCCCTACCGCCTCGGCGCCCTGACAGCCCTCGCGGTATTCGGGCTGTATCTGCTGACGCTGGCGCCCACGGTACAATACTGGGATGCGCCCGAGTACATGGCGGCAGCGCACGGCTTCGGGATTCCGCACCCGCCCGGCAACCCGCTCTTCGTCCTGATGGCCCACGTGTGGGGGCTCCTGCCCCTCGCGGCGGACTACGGCAAACGCATCAACTTGTTTGCGGCCTTTACGAGCGCCTGTTCCGCCGGCCTCTGGTTCATGATCACGGAGCGCTGGCTCCAACCCATGGTGCCGACCCATCTGGTGCGGCGGCTCGTTGCGTTCGCGGGGACCATCGCCGGCGCGGCGTCATTCACCGTGTGGAACCAGTCGGTCGTGAACGAAAAGGTCTACACCGTCTCGCTCCTGACCATCACGCTGGTGCTCTGGCTCGCGATCCGCTGGTCCGACCAACCGCCGGGCGCGCGCCGCGACAACCTCATCGTCCTGATCGTCTATCTCCTGGTTCTCACCACCGCCAATCACCAGATGGGGCTCCTCGCCGGGCCTGCAGTCCTGGTGCTGGTCGCGATGGTCGACTGGCGGGTGATGATCAGTCCCCGGGTTCTCGCGGCGTCGGCGGTGGCGGTGCTGGTCGCGCTGACCGTCTATCTGATCTTGCCCCTGCGGGCCATGCATCACCCCTATATGAATGAGGGCGATCCCCAGACCTGGCAGGCGTTGTCCGACGTGCTTGGCCGCGCACAGTACGGCAAGCCGTCGGTAATCGACCGTCAGGCGAGCTTCGCGGCCCAGATCGGGATGTGGGGGCAGTACTTCTTCTGGCAGTGGGGCCGGGATCTGAGTGACCGCGCCCAGGCGATCCTGGCCGCGGGATTCGGCGTCGTCGGCCTGCTCGGAGCGGTCCGCCACTGGATGGCCGAGCGGCGGCAGGCGATCGCGATGATCACGATGATGTTCACGATCACGGTCGCACTGATCTTCTACCTCAACTTCAAGTACGGCTACTCGCAGTTCCCCGGGGAGCAGCTGATCCGCGAGGTGCGCGAGCGGGACTACTTCTTCATCGTGTCCTACTCGGCCTGGGGCATCTGGGTCGCCATGGGACTCGCGACCATCATGGAGTGGCTGCAGGAGGGGCTGCAGACGCGCGTCCCCGCCGTCGACAAACGCTGGGCCCTCGTGTCACCCGTCGCGGCCTTCGCGCTCATCCCGCTCTGGAGCAACCATCTGAGCGCCCCGCGCACCGGCGAGACCATGGCGCGGGACTTCGCGCACGATCTCCTCAACTCGCTCGAGCCGTATGCGGTGGTCATCACGGGCGGTGACAACGACACCTTCCCGCTCTGGTATGCGCAGGAGGTGGACAAGGTCCGCCCCGACGTCACCGTCATCGTGACGTCCCTCGGCAACATCAACTGGTATCTGGACCAGGCCGAAAACCGTCCCCTTCCCACCTACGATCCGGCGGCAGGTCCGGCGTATTTGCGGAGCCGGGCCTGGACCAAACCCGGGAAATGGTGGGACAAGCTCTACACGACGCCGACCGACACGTTGCCGGAGGTCCTGGGCGTTCCGGACGCGGTGAATGGCAAGCTCGGTCCGCTCGCGATCACCATCGATCCGCGCTCGCTCCCGAATCCCGGGTACCTGACGCGCATCGATCTCGCGGTCTATCAGATGATCAAGGAAGACCTCGGGAAGCGGCCGATCTACTTCTCCACCACGACTGCCGACTACGGCGACCGCCTCGGACTCACGCCGTATCTCGTGACCGAGGGGATGGTGCGGTATCTGATGAGCGCGCCGGTGGTGGCCAACGACAGCATCCAGCCCTCGCCGGTCCAGGGCCGCTT
>DATBBZ010000155.1:0-5813 GCA_036270745.1 Gemmatimonadales bacterium
CGGAAATCCGACCGCTGGACGCCGGGGAAGTGCTGGACGGCGCGCTGACCCTGTACCGCCGCAACTTCGGGCTCTTCCTGCGCCTGGCGGCCGCGACCCTGTGGCTCCCCATCGCCGGGATCATCTATTTCCAGGTGCGCATGGCCGGCGTTCAGCCCGACCAGATGGCGGCCCTCATGCAGGCGAACATCGGTGGCTTCATCGGGTGGTTCTTCCTGTTCATTGTGGTCTATCTGATCGGGTTTCTGCTGCTGACCGCCGGATCGATCCACATCATTTCGGCGTCCTACCTGGGGAAGCCGACGGGGCTGAGCGAGAGTCTCTCCCTCGCGTTTTCGCGAGTGCTCCCGCTCATCGGCGTGGGGTTCGGTAAAGGACTGCTGATCCTCGTGGCGTGGATGGCGGGTGGCGTCGGCATAGTGCTCCTCGCGACCGTGGCCCAGGCGGTCGGAGGCGGGGCCTTGAGCTTCCTGGTCGCGTTTCCCGCCGGCATAGCCTTGATTTGGGGCGTGATCTACCTCTATTGCGGCTACGGCGTGACTACCGAGGTCATCGTGCTGGAGGATCTGGACGGGGCCTTCGACGCCTTCGGCCGTTCCTGGAACCTCACCAAGGGTGCCCGCGGCAAGGTCTTCGGCATGTTCATCGTGTCGTGGATCATCGTCAACCTGATTCCCACGGTCGTCCTGGCCGTCGCGAGCGGGATGGCGCAAGCCTCGATGCCGTCGCTGGTCCCGTTCATCTCCGCGGGCAGCTCCCTCCTGACCCTGGCCCTCGCGCCCATCATCCCGTGCGTCTTCACCCTGCTGTACTATGACCTGCGGGCGCGCCGTGAAGGGTTCGACCTGGAGCACCTCGGACGACAGCTGGGGTTGGCCTGATTCCCCAGGTCCCCGCCGATTCGCTGCACCGGGCCGTGACCGAAGTTTTTTCCCGGCCCGAGTTCGGCAACTGGCTGAGCGGCCGCAGTCCGCTGGCCTGGCTCCGGGAGCAGCTGGCCCGCTTCTTCGACTGGCTCGACCGCATGTCGGGCAGTCACCCGCTGCTCTATCGCCTGTTCTTCTGGGGCCTGGTGTTGGTGCTCATCGCCCTGGTGGTGCACATCGGGTACACGCTCTGGGTGATTTACCAGCGCACCACGCACCCGAAGACCGACCCGCGGGCGCCCGCCGCTCCCGCACGCGCCTCAGTCTCTCCCGCGCGCCGCGCGGAAGCACTGGCCCGGGAGGGGCGCTTCACCGAAGCGCTCGCCTGGCGCTTCATCGCGCTGGTGCGCGACCTGGATGCGCGGAAGGTGGTGCAGGCGAAGGACTCGAAGACCCCCGCCGAGTATGTGGCCGAGGCGCGGCTCGACGCCGACGGCCGCGCGACGTTGGCGGGGCTGGTCGGCAATCTCTACCGGCATCTCTTCGGCGCCGAGCCGTGCGATGCGGCGGGCTACGCCGAGTTCAACGAAGCGGCGCACTCCGTGCTGAGCCATGTCGCTTAGGTCCGAGCTCGGGCTCGCCGCCCTGCTGGCCGGGGCGGTCGGCATTGCGGTGGCCGCGGGGTCCCTGGCCAAGACGCCCGCCTCCGAGCTCGAGAACGCCTCGACGTTCCTCACCGGTCCTGGGGGCGCGAAGGGGGTGTACGACGTGATGGCCCAGATGGGGCGCCCCGTCGCGCGGCGCCGCGTGAACCTCTTCGATCTGGTCACCGACAGCGCGGCGCGCCCGGCCATCCTGATCGAAGCCGACCCGGGAGTTGGTCTCGAATCGGGGGAGATGACGCAGGTCGCCGAGTTCCTCCGGCGGGGCGGGACCGTGGTGGCCGCGGGGCATGCGGGCGGCATCGTCCGCTGTGCCGGATGGTCGGCGATCGGCACGTTTTCCCTCGGCCTGCACCGGGACACCATGCCCATCGTGCCCGTGGCCGGGTTTGCCCTCCCCGGCGTGCGGTCATATCTGCGGCAGCGGCCCGCCCGCAACGCCGTCGAAGATTCGACCACCGGAGCCAATCCCATCGCCGAGCTGAATGGGGTGCGGTGCCCACTGATCTCCGCCACGAGCATGGACACGCTGGTGCGGACGTACTCCGGGCACCCGGTGCTCGTGTCCGAGCGCATCGCGGGAGGCGGTCACCTCCTGCTTCTGGCCGATGACGGCTGGCTCCGCAATCGTGCGTGGCGCACCACGGGAGTCCCGGACTACGTCCTGCCGCTCCTGACTCCCGGAGCCGCATCCGGTCAGGTGCAGTGGGATGAGTTCCATCAGGGGTACGCGGCGGGCGGCTCCCTCTGGGGAGCGGCCTGGAGCTGGTTGATGCACACGCCGGTCGGATGGGTCATCGACCAGCTGGCGTTGGTGCTCCTCGTGTGGCTCGCGGTGACGGCGGTGCGGTTCGGGCCTGCGCGGTCGGTGATCGACCGCCGCCGCCGCTCGCCCCTCGAGCACCTCGAGGCCCTGGCCGCGGGCTTCGAGGGCGCCGGTGGAAACCGGACCGTGCTGAATCTGATCGTCGGCGGACTCCAGCGACGGCTCTCGCGTACCGGGCACGAGTCGGGGGGCGCCCGGCCGGACGAGGAGTGGATCGCGGCATTGGCGTTGGCGATGCCGACCGCGCAGGGACGCGGCGCGGTGCGCCGGCTGCGGGAAGCGTTTACCAAACCCGGTGGTGACGAGCGCGTGCTCGCCGCCGCCAACTCCGTGGAGGATGTGTGGGAGGAACTACGTCCGCGCACGATGCACGACGGATTCTCGAAGCCCTGAAGGGCGTGGTCCTGGGACAGGACCAGGCCCTGCGGGACGTGATGGTCTGCCTGCTGGCGCGCGGCCACGTGCTGCTCGAGGGCGTGCCCGGCACCGCCAAGACCCTCCTGGTGCGCGCGCTCGCCCTGGCGCTCGACGTCAGGTACGCGCGCATCCAATTCACGCCCGATCTCATGCCCGCGGACATCACCGGCATCTCGATGCTCACGGGCACGCAGGAGTTCACGTTCCGTCCCGGGCCGGTCTTCGCGGATCTCCTCCTGGCCGACGAAATCAACCGCGCGCCCGCCAAGACGCAGGCCGCGCTGCTCGAGGCGATGCAGGAACGGACCGTGACGGTGGACGGCACCACGCACCCGCTCCCGGGCGTCTTCACCGTGTTCGCGACGCAAAACCCGGTGGAGTTCGAGGGGACCTATCCGCTCCCGGAGGCGGAGCTGGACCGCTTCATGGCCAAGGTGCTGGTTGGCTATCCGGATGCGCTCGTCGAAGAGGGGATTCTCACCCGCTATGTCGAGGGCTTCGAGGCCGATCGCCCCGCGACGTACGGTATCACGTCGATCACGAACGGGGCGGGTCTCGAGGCGCTGCGGACGGCGGCCGAGCGGATCCGGGTCGAGCCGAAAATCACGGCCTATATCACGGCGATCATCCGGGCCACCCGCGGCGCCGCGTCGCTCACCCTGGGCGCCAGTCCTCGCGCCGGCGTTTCCCTGCTCAAGGCAGCTCGCGCAACCGCGCTCCTCGAAGAGCGTGACTACGTGATTCCCGACGACGTGAAGGGACTGGCGCCGTCTGTGCTCCGTCACCGGGTCTCGGTGGCGCCGGAGCTCGAGCTCGAGGGCGTTACCCCGGATGCGGCGCTGAAGACGATCCTCGACAAGGTCGAGGTTCCCACCGCGTGATCCTGCTCACCCGGCGCGCGTTCTACGCGCTGGCCGCGGCGTCCGCGCTGGCCCTCGCCTCGTATTGGCTTCCGTGGGCGGGCGCGAGCGTGGTGGTCGCCGACCTGGGGCTCATCGCGCTCGTGCTGTCGGATGCCCTGCGCAGTGCGCCCCTCACCGGGACCTTCGAGGCACAGGGGGTCACGGTCCAGCGGTCTCCTCCCGCGGCGATCACCGTCGGTCATCCCACCGAGGTTGGTTACACCTGGACCAACCCCGGCCCGCGCGCCGCCCGGCTCCGGATCCGCGAGACCCGCCCCGATCTCCTCGGCGGTACACTCCCGCCCCGCACCATCGTGGTTCCCGCGCGGGGACGGATCGTGGAGCGGTTACCGGTACTCGGGGTCCATCGGGGTCAGGAAGAGGCAGGCGAGTTCCACGTCGATTCCATCGGCCCCCTCGGCCTGGGGTTCGTCCGGACGCGCCTCCCACTCCCCTGGGCCGCGACGATCTACCCGCCACTGGTGTCCCTCCGCCTGCGGGCGTCGGTCGCGCAGGCCCTGAGAAAACGTGACGCCGGGATGAAACCCATCCGACGGCTGGGCGAAGGGCGGTACTTCGAGAGCCTGCGGGAGTGGGTCCCCGGCGACGACCTGCGGCACATCGACTGGAAGGCGACGGCGCGCCGGCGCAAGGTCATCACCCGTCAGTACGAAGAGGAACGCCGGCAGCAGCTCCTGCTGGTGCTGGATACCGGGCGGCTCATGACCGCCGACGTCGCCGGGATCGCGCGGCTCGATTACGCGGTGCAGGCGGCGCTCGAGCTGGCGTACGCCGCGGTGCAGCATGACGACAACGTGGGTGTGATGAGCTTCGCCGACGGCGTGAAACACTACGTGGCACCCGGGCGGGGCCGGGCGGGGCTGAAGCGCGTGCTGGACGTACTCACCGTCCTCACGCCGACCCTGGTGGAGCCCGACTATCCGGGCGCGTTCCGGTATCTCGCCGCTCGCAACCGCAAACGCGCCCTCACCGTGGTCTTCACGGATCTGATCGACCGCACCGCATCCGAAGCGCTGGTGGCGAACCTCGCGACGCTCCGGCCCCGCCATCTGCCGCTCGCCGTGACGCTCCGGAACCCCGAGCTCGATCTCGTCGCGACTGCGCGCCCGGGCGAGGTCCGGGACGCGTTCCGCCGGGCCGCCGCCGAAGAATTGCTCCGCGCGCGCGAAGAAGCGCTCGGTCACTTGCGGCGGTCGGGAGTGCTGGTGTTGGACGTTCCCCCCGCGCGGGCCGCCCAGGCCGTGGTGCGGGAATACCTTGACCTCAAGCGACGCGGCCGCCTGTAGCGGTGGCGCCTCGGACGTCTGGCGGGGACCCCCCGCGACGTCGTAAGTTGGTACCTCACTCGAAGATGGGCCCTGCCATGCGCCGTTACTTCCGGGTCTCTCGCCTTGTCCCCGCCGCGGCGGCAGCCGCCGTACTGGCCGGGGTCACCTGTTCGTTTCCCACCGACCAGAGCAGCCAGGTCTTCGTGACCGTGACCCTGTCGGCCCCGCTGGTGGTGCAGGGGGCGACGATCACGGCCCACGGGCATGCCTTCCGGAAGACCGGGTCGGGAAACGTCCCGGTGAACGACGTGGACTTTCAGTGGAGTGTGTCCGATTCGAACGTCGCCCGCATCGTGAATGAAGGCCGGGGGACGGCGACGATCACCGGCGTCAATGCGGGGCTGGTGCACGTCGTGGCCCGTGCCGCTGTGTACGCCAAGGCCGCTGACATGGACAGCACGATTCGAGTGGCACGCGCGCTCGAAATCGACAGCATCAAGCCCGGCACGATCCGGTATGGCGGTCGGATCACCGTGTACGGCGTGGGCATCAACAACATTTTTCTGGCGGAGCTTGGGCCCGCGATCCTTTTGGCGGACACGTTCTCGTTCGCCGGAAACCGCAACGGGCTTGGCCACATGCAGTTCTGGGTGCCCTTCCCGGCGCACTCGGATCAGATGATCGCCTTCGGGCCCGGCGTGTTCGCGACCGCGGCCAACTCCACGTTCGTCAATCCCATCGACATCTACGAACCGAACGACACCAATCCGTCGTTCATCAATCTCGACTCGGCACCGCCGATACCTCAGCTGCCACTCCTGCGATTCTTCAACCCCGCCCTGTACTTCGAG
>DATBBZ010000156.1:0-2920 GCA_036270745.1 Gemmatimonadales bacterium
CCCGGGCCAGGGCCACCTGCGCCGCCTGCAGCGCGCCCCCCGGCGCCGTCGCGAGGGCGTCCACGGCCCGGCCGGAGTCCCCCGCCGCCAGGAGCGCCCGGCCCCGATAGAGCTGCGCGCGGCGTGAGGCGGGGAATGGAAGCCCGGCCAGAAGTGAGTCGACGCTGAGCGTGTCGCGGCTGACGCCGGCCTCGCGGAGGCGGAGCCAATCGTCGATGGAGCTTAGTCCCGCCGAGCGGGCCGCCACATAGTAGAATCGGGCGCTGTCGGACTGCCCGGCGCGATCGAATACCACCGCGGCCCGGACCGCCAGCAGGGCCGCGCGGCTTCCTGACGCACTCGCGCGGGCCCGCAGGTAATCACGCGCGGCATCCGCCGAACGCCCCAGCCGGTCCTCGGCTTCCGCCAGGATCGCGTAGCCAACCCCGCCACCGGAGTCCGCCAGCCAGGGGCGCTTCTCCAATAGGGCTACGACGCGGGAGTAGCGCCGGGCCGTGAGCTCGGCCCTCGCGTTCGCGATGAGGAGCTGGGGAGAGGCGGGCGCGGCGGCGGTGCCGGCCCCGGTGACGAACGCTTCAGCCGCGTGCCAGGGGCGGCCTGCCGTTTCGAGGGATTCCGCGCGGGCGACTTCGGCGGACACGGGCTTTTGGGCCGACAGGGCCAACGGCCAGCACAGAAGGAGCGCCCCGGCGGCGCGCCGCATCAGTCCTCGTGACGCAGCCGGGTAGCCACGCGGTCGAAGTCCGCGCGGGATCCCGGCGTCATCCGATAGCGGCCGAACCCGGTCTGATCCACGAAGAACAGATCGAGGCGGAGGCTCGAGTAGATCCAGCGGATCCCGTGCACACCGGTCCGCGAATACTCGTTCTCGAGATCGTAGGCCTCGTCGGGGTCGCCGAGAGTGATGAACACTTCCCCCCGGTCGGTGAGCCACCCCGGATCCGCGGATTCATTGAACCGCTGGCTCGCGATCTGGACCTTCGTGAGGTACAGGTTCAGGGCTTCGTTCTCCGGTGTGAGCGTCACCGGATCCGACGCGTTCCAGAAGTCACGCCACGCCTGGGGACGGAGGGAGTCCGGCGCGGAGCGGAGTTTGGCGATGAGGTCCTGCCGCGGGAAGAACCGCAGCAGGCTGAGCATTTGATCGAAGTTCGTCACCACCCACTGCGACGAGAAGCTGACCAGAAAGGGCGCCACCACGTTCCGGCCGGCCCCGACCGCCTGGGCATAGAAGCGCTCCTGGCCCACTGGGAGTTTGGTCGGCGGGACGCGGAAAATGGTCCGGGCCACTCCCTCACGGGGATCGAGGGTGAGGGTATCGGACCAGAGCGTATCTCCTTTGGATCCCACTACGGCGGCGGCGACCTTGTTGCCGGCGGGCAGGTTGTACGCCTCGACGTAGAAAAAGAGCGTGTCGTTTCCGTAGGGGAGTGTCGCGCGGGGGTTGGCCACCAACGCGGGAACGGTGTCGCGACGGGTCCGCCCTGCCCCTTCATACACGGGAATCGGGGTCGAGAGGGCCGGCCCGGCAAAGCTTGGGATGGTGTCCACGAGCTCCTGGCGCGAGGCACCGACGGCGTCGCGGTCGCGGACCACGATGGCGATGGTGCTCGGTCCGGGTGGAACCGTGAGGTACTGCTGGAAAATCACGCTCTCGTCGGCGCGGAGCGTTTCCTGGAACGTGCGGACCCGGACGGTCTCGTCCCGCGTGAGCGTCCGGTTGGCGCCCGACGCACCATGGAACGTGAGCTCCACGCGGTAGGCCGCGATGAAGTCGTTCCCGTCCCTCCGGAAGCGGAGGGAATGGTTGGCGAAGGAGAGTGAGACGAGTGCGAGTGTGGAGTCCGGCGTGGGGCCGGCGAGCCAGCGGACCGCACCGACCCAGGGCAGCGGATCCCCGGCCGCGAGGAGGCCCATGCTCCGGTACTGGGACGCGGCATCGAAGAGCCGGGCGACCTGAACCGCGGGCTTGGGGTTGTCGGGCGACCCGACGCGCGACCACTGTCCGCACGCCGCCAGAGACACCCCGAGGACCACGGTGACGACGACCGGTCTGCTCACTTGCTCCACCTCAAATCCGGGCGTTAGTTTGGCGCGTCCTCATGCCCACCGAGAATCTCGCCGGCCGAACCATCGCCGGCTACCGTCTCCTCGAGCGCGTCGGCGAAGGCGGTACGGCCGAAGTCTACCGGGCGGAGCACGCCGAGCGGGGTCCTGCAGCGTTCAAGGTATTGCGCCCCCGCCTGCGCGGCGACCCCACCGCGGTGAAGCGCTTCCTCCGGGAGGCAGGCTACGGCGCGCGGGTCAGTCATGCCGGCGTCGTGAGGACCTTCGATTACGGCGAGGCGGACGGCCTGTACTACCTCGCCCTCGAGTGGGCCCCCGGGGACTCGCTTGCGGCTTTCCTACACCGCTCCGGGCCGCTCGCTCCCCCCGATGCCGTCGCGCTGGTACGGCAACTGGCGGACGCGCTCGCGGCGGCCCACCACGCCGGCATCATCCACCGCGACTTGAAGCCCGAAAACATCATGTACGATCCCGCTACCAAGCGGGCTCGGCTTCTGGATTTCGGGATCGCGCGGGACGCGGAATTGCCTCCGGAGGAGCGTCTCACGCGCACCGGTTTCTTCGTGGGAACCCTGCAATACGTAGCGCCGGAGGCCCTTTCTGGCGAGCTCGTGGACGGCCGGGCCGACATCTATTCGCTCGCGACCATCGCGTATTACCTGCTCACCGGACGACACCCGTACAATGGCCGGAGCCCACGCGAGCTCTTTCAGCAGCTGCTGACCCAGCCGCCCACTCCCCTGAACGAGGCCGTCCCCGGATTGCGATTCTCCGCGGGGCTGGAAGCGGCCATCATGCGCGGCCTGGCGCGGGATCCCGCCGGGCGGCAGCCGGCCGTCGAAGCCCTGGCGGC
>DATBBZ010000157.1:0-3091 GCA_036270745.1 Gemmatimonadales bacterium
CCCCAGAACCGGAAAATACGAACCGGAGACGTACATGCCCTCTCCCGTGAGCGGCTGGTTGTTGTAGACGACGCTCACGCCGAAGCGGTCATGCGCTGCGATTCCCGTAAAGACGGTCTGCCGCTGCTCCAGATCCCGGAACATCCGGTAGCTGAACACCACGTCGCAGTCCCCCGCCTGACCGCAGGACTGCGATCCCGGCTTAGGGCCCGGATTGCCCAGGTTGACGAGCTGGTTGGGCTCCCGCACCGGCAGGGGCCGCAGCAGGATCTGGTCGAAGAGCGAGAAAATGGCAGCGTTGGCACCGATCCCGAGGGCCAGAGAGAGGACGGCGATGGTGGTGACGAAGGGAGTCCGGAACAGGGTGCGGAATGCCAGCCGGATACTGCGCATCGGGCCTCAGTCGCTCGGGGTTATAGAAGAAGGACGGTGGCCTGGGTGGGCAGGTTTCGCGCCTGAACCACCTCCGGACCGTCCCCGCCCTTGTGGGATGGCCGGCCGTCGCAAAGGGTTGCGTAACGGCGGGCGGCCGGTCACCGTACCCTAGAGATCAAGAACCCTTGGCGACGGAGTCGATTTTGTCGGCACTCAGCAACTCCTTCACGGCCCTCATCTTCCCCCTGCTGGCTACGACCGCTGCCGCCCAATCCATCCACGGGACGGTTACCGGGGGCCACGGCCCCGTCCCCGGTGCCACCGTCCGAATCCTCGAGCTCGACCGGATCCAGCTGACCGACGCGCAGGGTGGCTACCGGTTTGATCAGGTGCCGACCGGTACTTACCGAGTGTATGTGGGCGTCTCGGGCTACGTACCGTCGATCGACACAGTGAAGAGCACCGGCGCGGACGTCACGGTCGACTTTGCGCTCCGGCCCTCTCCTATTCCGCTCCCCGAGATCGTCGTCTCTGCCTCCCCCGTGGCGCGCGTCGCGGCCGACCAGTACCAGGCCGTCGACACCAAGTCGCGACTCGACCTGGCACAGAGCGCCGGGATGACGTTCGCGGACAAACTCAGCGATCTCCCCGGTGTGGCCGTCCGCGGGAACGGACTGGCTGCCAACCGCCCCATCATCCGCGGCCTGGGAGACAATGAAGTGCTGGTCCTCGAGAACGGACTGCGGATGGGCGACATCGCCACCTACGATCCGGCGCATGCAACGCCGATCGACGCCCTCAGCATCGATCAAGTGGACGTCGTGCGCGGGCCCGCCAGCGTGCTGTACGGTCCGAACACCATCGGCGGCCTGATCAACGTTGTCACGAACCTCGTGCCCACCGCGCGGCACCGTACCATTTCGGGGAATGCCGCCCTCGAGGGCAACAGCGTCAACGACGAGTTCGCGGGCTACGCCAACACGTTGTTCACCTCCGGCGGCTCGGCCTTCCGCGTGTCCGCCGGCGGGTTGCACTCGAGCGCCATCCGGATCCCCTCCGGGACGTACACGGACCCTGGCACCGGCACCCCCTTTGAGCTGGACCACATGCCCCAGTCGTTCGACCACTCGGCCGAGGGGGGCGCGGGGTATTCGTATCAGAGCGCCTTCGGAATGATCGGCGTGGGGGGAAACCGGTACACCATGAACTACGGCATCCCCGGCGTCCCTCCGAATCCCAATTGGGCCACCGTCCCCCCGACGACGTCGCGCATCGCGCAGCAGCGCAGCACGTTCGAGTTGCGCGGGCTCTTCAACGCGGGCAGCGCGCTGTTCGAGCGCATCAAGCTGAACGCGGCCTACAACGACTACACCCACTCCGAATTCCCCACGACGCAGGACTCGACGGGCGTCTCGGATCCGCAAGCGAATCACTTCCACAAACGCGAGCTCAACGCGACGCTGCAGTTCCAGCAAGCCGCCGCGGGGCGCTGGAGCGGAACCGTGGGCCTGTGGACCGACTACCAGAAGCTCGATATCTCGGGTGATCAGCCGTTGGGACCGAACTCCACCACCACCGGTGTCGCGGGCTACGTCTACGAGGAGTACCTCGCCGCGCCCGGCACCCGCCTGCAGGCCGGCGTGCGGTACGACTACAACCACATCCAGACCCACCCCGACCCGTTTTCCACGGACTCGGTGTTCCAGACCCTCTCCGATTCCCGGAACTCGAACGCCGTCACGGCGTCACTCGGCGCGGTGCGGCAATTGGGCACGGGACTCACGGGATCATTCTCGGTGGCGCGCTCGTTCCGGGCACCAACGGTCCAGGAGCTGTTCGCCAATGGTCTGGATGCGCCGAGTGCGACCTACTCGGTCGGCACGGCGACGCTCAAGCCCGAAGCCGGCCTGGGCGTTGACGCGTCCCTGCACGGCGAGTTCGGCGGAGCCAGGTTCGACCTCTCGCCCTACCTGAACTTCATTTCCAACTACATCTACGGATTTCTGCGGGGAGACACGATTCAGGGTTTCCCCGTTCGCCAGTTCGCGGCGACCGAGGCGCGGTTCGCCGGGCTCGAGGCGAGCGTGGCCGTCGCGCCTACGCCCTCTGTGGTGTTCGAGGCCCACGCGGACTATGTGAATGCCGAGGATACGCGCCAGCACGTGCCGTTGCCGTTCATCCCTCCCCTGCGCGGCCTGCTCCGGGCGAAGTATCAGGGCTCGGTGTATTCGGGACTCGTCGAGGTTCGGATGGCGGCGCGGCAGACCAGGCTCGGGGACGGCGATACGCCCACCGCGGGGTACGCGGTGATGGACGTCGGGCTGGGGATGCGGGTCACCCGGGGCGGGATGGTCTCACAGCTCACCCTCAACTGTGAGAACGTTTTCAACACGGTATACCGCGACAACCTCTCGGTCATCAAGGATTTCGTGCCGCAGCCGGGGCGCGTAGTCCGCTTGGCCTACGACATCCTGTACTAACCCGGGAAATGAAAGAACCCCGCCTCGAATCGAGGCGGGGTTCTTTTTTCTCACCTACCGTTCGATCACTCCGGGAGTTCGTCTGGATCCCGGTCCTCGTCCGGCTCGACCTCGTTGGTGCGGGCCTTCTTGGCCACGGCCGCACCACCCTTGCCGGTCCCACAGGTCGGCACCACCAGGGCCGGAGGATCACCCGACACCGGGGTGAGGTTGTTCTTCGTGAGCACCGCGTTGAA
>DATBBZ010000158.1:0-2371 GCA_036270745.1 Gemmatimonadales bacterium
AAGTGGGCCGCTGCTCCGGGATCGAGAACTACTCCCGTCACCTCACCGGTCGGGTCCCCGGGGAGCGCCCGGCGTGCCTGCTGGACTACTTCCCCGAGGACTTCTTGTGCGTCATCGACGAGTCCCATCAGACCTTGCCCCAGGTCGGCGGGATGTACGAAGGAGACCGCTCGCGGAAGCAAACGCTCGTCGACTACGGGTTCCGGCTTCCCTCGGCCCTGGATAACCGCCCGCTCAAGTACGACGAGTTCTTCCGGATGACGCCCAAGATGATGTTCGTCTCGGCCACGCCGGGCGAAGCGGAGCTCAAGCTGTCCGGCGGCGTGGTGGTCGAGCAGATCATCCGTCCCACCGGGCTCGTCGACCCGGAGGTCGAGATCAGGCCGGTGAAGGGCCAGGTGGATGACCTCCTCCACGAGGTTCGGGAGCGGGCCAAGGTTGGGGAGCGGGTGCTCGTGACCACGCTTACCAAACGGATGTCGGAAGATCTCACCGACTACCTGCAGCAGCAGGCCGTGAGGGTGCGGTATCTGCATTCTGAAATCGACGCCATCGAGCGGGTCGAAATCATCCGCGGACTCCGGCTGGGCGAATTCGACGTCCTGGTCGGGATCAACCTGCTGCGCGAGGGGCTGGATCTGCCCGAGGTCTCGCTGGTAGCGGTCCTGGACGCCGATCAAGAAGGGTTCCTGCGTTCGGACCGCGCGCTCATTCAGACCGTGGGTCGGGCCGCCCGGAACCTCCATGGCCGCGCCATTCTCTACGCCGACCGGATGACCGGTTCCATGCAACGGGCGCTGGACGAGATGAGCCGCCGCCGCACCCTGCAACAGGCGCACAATGTGGAGCATGGAATCACGCCGACGTCGATCGTGAAGTCCGTGCTCGACGTCCGGTTCGTCACCCGCGTGGCGGATGCGCGCGTCGGGCGTCCCGAGACCGGCGGCGCGAAGAGGCCGAGCGAGCCACGCGAACGCGAGGCGCTCATCGCGCTGCTGGAGTCCCAGATGCAGGCGGCGGCGGAGCAGCTCGACTTCGAAGCCGCGGCCCTGCTGCGCGACCAGATCCTCGACCTGAAGGCGGAGAGCGATGCCGGGCGCCGTGCGCCTCACCGCGGACGAGCTCAGCCGGTTCGGTGAGGAGCTGGGGCGCACGCTCCAGGCTCCGGCCGTGCTTTGGTTCTCGGGAGAGTTGGGGGCGGGGAAGACGACCCTGGTCCAGGCCATCTGCCGCGGACTGGGGGCCGAATCTCCCGCCACCAGTCCGACCTACGCGCTCGTCCACCGGTACCGCGCGCCCGCAGGCCCGGTCTACCACGTGGACGGCTACCGCCTCAAGGCGCCCGTGGAAGCGCGGGACCTGGGCTTCGATGAGATGGAGCGCGAACGGGCCATCGTGCTGATCGAGTGGCCCGAACGGGCGGGCACGTGGGCCCCTCCGCTCGACCGGCACTTCCGCCTGGCGCATGACGACGATCCCGACCGCCGGTCCCTGGAAGAGGAGTGAGCGCCATGATTCTCGCGGTAGACACCGCGACCGACATCGCGAGTGTGGCGGTGGGAGACGGCTCGGGTGTGGGCTCCGGCGCGCATCAGCAGGGCGCGCGGCGTCATGCGACCGAGATCGTGCGCCTGATCGATTTCGCGCTCTCCCGCGCCGGTGCGCACGTGGCCGATCTGGATACGGTCGTGGTGGGGGATGGCCCGGGCTCGTTCACGGGCCTGCGGATCGGGTGGGCCGCGGCGAAGGGTCTGGTGCAGGAGTCCGGCGCCGACGTGATCGCGGTTCCCTCGCTGCTGGCGGCGGCCGCGGGAGCGGCGGAGCGCGTGGGCAGTGTGCCAGTGGCGGCGTGCTTCGACGCCCTGCGCGGTCAGGTGTACGCGGCCGTGTATGTCGTGCACGCCGATCGGGTCGACACGCTCGTGCCGCCGATGCTGACGACCATCGCCGAGCTCGCGAAGCACTCCGAAGACCGGCGGCCGGCGCTGGCGGTGGGGGACGGCGCGGTGCGGTATGGGGACGAGGTGATCCAGTTGACGGGCGTGCCTCCCGTTCCCCTCGACCAGCTTCCGCCTACGGCCATGGTGATGCTGGCACTCGCGGGACGGCCGGGCGTGGGCCGCCGGATCGAGGACTTCGCCACCGCCGAACCCGAGTACGGCCGGCCGGCGGAAGCGCAGGCAAAATGGGAGGCAGCTCACGGACGCCCCGTGCCGCGTTCGACCGACTGAGGCCCGAGACCTTCCGGCCGTGCATCGAATTGAGTCCGCGAGCTTTGCGGACCCCTGGTCCACCCGGGATTTTGCCGAGACGCTCGCGTCCGGCGTCATTTTTCTGGTGGCGGTGGGTGGGGGTGGGGGTGGGGGTGGCG
>DATBBZ010000159.1:0-10020 GCA_036270745.1 Gemmatimonadales bacterium
ACCGAGGCGGACGACCAGAGCATCGGGACCAACTTCGTCGCGGTGCTGTCGTACTCGTACTGGCAATCGAAGCTCGGTGGCGACCGGGACGTGCTGGGCAAGTCGATCATCGTGAACGGGCAGTCGCTGACCATCCTGGGCGTGTCGGCCGAGGGCTTTGAGGGAACGACGCTCGGCACCCGGCCCATGGTCTTCGTCCCGATCAGCATGCGCGGGTTGCTGACCACGGGCTTCCGCGGCTTCGAGAACCGCCGGAGCTACTGGATCTACCTATTCGCGCGTCTCAAGCCGGGGATGACGATTCAGCAGGCGCAGGTGGGCAGCGATGGTCTCTACCACTCGATCATCAACGACGTCGAGGCGCCGCTCCAGACCGGCATGAGTGACGCCACCCTGGCGCGATTCCGGGACAAGAAGCTGGAGCTCGAGCCGGGATGGCGGGGCCAGAGCAACATGCACAAGGAGTCGAAGACCCCGCTGCTGATGCTCTTCAGCGTCACCGGGATCGTGCTGCTGATCGCCTGCGCCAACATCGCCAACCTGCTGCTCGCGCGGGGGGCCGGGCGGTCCATGGAGATGGGAGTCCGGTTGGCCCTCGGCGCGAGCCGCTGGCAGCTGGTCTCGCAGCTCCTGGTGGAGTCCGTACTGCTCGCCGGGCTCGGCGGCGTGGCGAGTCTCCTGGTGGCGAAGTGGACGCTGTCGGGGATCTCAGCCCTGCTCCCGTCCGATGGCGGCGACTTTCTGCAGTTCACCCTCCAGCCAGCGGTTCTGCTGTTCGCGGGGGCCTTGGCGGTGGCCACGGGCCTGGCGTTCGGGATGTTCCCGGCCTGGCATTCGACCCGCAGCGAGCTGGTGACGACCATCCGCGCCAACGCCGGGCATATCTCGGGTGCGCGGGCGGCGGCGCGCTTCCGCGCCACCCTCGTGACCTTCCAGATCTCCCTGGCGACATCACTGCTCATTGCCGCAGGCCTGTTCATGAAGAGTCTGGTCAACGTGACCGCAGTCGATCTCGGCGTGCGCGTCGACAGCGTGATCACGTTCGGATTGTCGCCCGAGCAGAGCGGGTACGACAGCACCCGGGCGCTGCAGTACTACGCGCGCGTCGAAGAGGCGCTGGCGGCGATTCCCAGCGTCTCATCGGTGACGTCGTCCCTTGTGCCGCTCATCGCCGGAGACAACTGGGGGAACGACGTCAAGGTACAGGGCTTCCAATCGGGGCCGGACGTCGACGCCAACTCGCGCTTCAACGCCATCGGGGCGAACTACTTCTCGACCTTCGGCGTCCAGCCTATCGGGGGTCGGGAGTTTACGGAGGCGGATCGCCTGGGCGCTCCCCAGGTCGCCATCGTGAATCAGGCCTTCGCCAAGAAGTTCAACCTCGGGAAGGACGCCGTCGGTAAGTTCATGTCCCAGGGTGGCGACACGCTCAACATTCAGATCGTCGGACTCATTCCCGACGTGAAGTATTCGGACGTCAAGCGGCCGGTGCCCCCCGTGTTTTACCTGCCGTGGCGTCAGGATTCGCACATGCCGTTCATGAACTTCTACGTGCGGACTCCGCAACCCGAGACGGTGCTGCGCGCGGTGACCGGCGTCGTCCGGAAGATCGACCCCGGTGTTCCGGTGGAAGAGCTGAAGACCATGCCGCAGCAGATCCGGGACAACATCTTCCTGGACCGCATGATCTCGATTCTTTCGACGGCGTTTGCGGTCCTCGCGACACTGCTCGCCGCCATCGGGCTCTATGGAGTCCTGGCGTACTCCGTGGCGCAGCGGACCCGGGAAATCGGCGTGCGCATGGCCCTGGGAGCGGATGCGGGGCGGGTGCGGCGGATGGTTCTCCGTCAGGTCGGGGGCATGATGGCGGTTGGGGGGATCATCGGCCTGGTGGGCGCCCTGGGACTGGGGAAGGCCGCGAGCTCGCTGCTCTTCGGGTTGAAGGGATCGGACCCGGTGGTGTTCGCGCTGTCCCTCCTGGTCCTGGTCTTCGTGGCCTTTGGGGCGGGGTATGTCCCCGCCCGTCGGGCCTCGGAGGTCGATCCCATCAAAGCCCTTCGGTACGAATAGCCCCGGCACCGGAGTTCCTCGTGCCGGATCCGGTGGGGGGTGGGCGCTTCGGGGCGTCTGCCCCCTGTCGATTTGACCCCCCTCCGTTCGACTACTCCGTGACCATAGCTTCTCCCCTTCACCACGGAGTGAACCATGAAATACCTCTGTCTCATCTATCATGAAGAGCAGGCCCGCCAGACCATGCTGAAGGAGGACGGCGACAAGATGCGCGCCGACTACTTCGCGTTCACGGACGACATCAGGAAGAGCGGGCACTACCTGGGCGGGAACGCATTGCAGCCCACCGCGAGCGCGACGACCGTGCGGGTTCGGAACGGCCGCACCTCCACGACCGACGGCCCGTTCGCCGAGACCAAGGAGCAGCTCGCAGGCTACTACCTGGTGGAGGCGAAGGACCTCAATGACGCGATTCACGTGGGGGCGCGGATTCCCGGGGCCCGGTTCGGCAGCATCGAAGTGCGTCCCATCATGGAGATCCCGGGCGCGTGAGCGGCGACCCGGTCGAGGCGGTGCGGGAGATGGTGGACCGGGTCTACCGTGCCGACTCGCGCCGGGTGCTCGCGACGCTCATCCGCCTGCTCGGCGACTTCGATCTGGCCGAGGAGGCACTGCATGACGCGTTCGCGGCGGCGCTCGAGCGGTGGCCGGCGGGAATCCCGGCCCATCCGCGGGCCTGGCTGGTCTCGGCCGGGCGGTTCCGTGCCATCGACCGTCTGCGTCGCGATTCGGTGTTCGACGCGTCGCGGGCCGCGATCGTCGAGCAGCTGGGCCCGGTCGTGGCTCCGGCGCCCGACCTGAATGACGAAGAACTTGAGGACGATCGCCTCCGGCTCATCTTCACCTGCTGTCACCCGGCGCTCCCGCGGGAAGCCCAGATTGCGCTCACGCTGCGCGAGGTCTGCGGACTCACCACGGAAGAAATCGCGCGGGCCTACCTCGCCGGCGCGCCGGCGGTCGCGCAGCGTATTGTGCGCGCCAAGAACAAGATCCGGGACTCACGCATTCCGTATCAGGTGCCGTCCCGGATCGATCTGCCTGACCGGCTCGACGCCGTGCTGCAGGTCGTCTACCTGGTGTTCAATGAGGGGTACTCGGCGTCGGCCGGGCCGAGTGCCGTCCGTGCCGATCTTTCATCCGAGGCGATCCGGCTGGGCCGCCTGCTCGCGGACCTGCTCCCCGATCCCGAAGTGCTGGGCCTCCTGGCGTTGATGCTGCTGCACGACTCGCGCCGTTCGACGCGGACGTCTCCCGATGGGGATCTCATCCTGCTCGAAGACCAGGACCGATCCCGCTGGGATCAGGCCCAGATCGCCGAGGGTGTCGACCTGGTGGAGCGCTCGCTGGCCCGGCGGCGCGTCGGACCGTACGCGTTGCAGGCGGCGATCGCGGCGATCCACGCGCAGGCTGCGCGCCCCGCGGACACGGACTGGAATGAGATCGTGGGGCTGTACGACGTCCTGCTGCGTGTGGAGCCCACGCCGGTGGTGGAGCTGAACCGCGCGGCGGCCATCGCGATGCGGGACGGACCCGCCGCCGGCCTCGACCTCATTGACGCGATTCTTGCCCGCGGGGATCTCATCGACTATCCCCTGGCGCACTCGGCCCGCGGAGAACTGCTGCGGCGTCTGCACCGGGTTCACGACGCCGAAGCCGCGTTCCGGGCCGCCCTCGCGCGGGTGACCCAGGAGCCTCACCGCCGCCTTCTGGAAGCGCGGATCGCCGGTCTTTCCACGCCCGACCGGTTCTGAACGCCCTCCGCCTTTCTTTACGGCGCGCTCCGGCTAGTATGCACCCCTATGGATCAGACCCCGGTGACCGCACCGGCCGGCACGGCCGGGGCGGTGGCAGATGTCCAGGCCGCGATGCTGCTCGCCGCCATCACGCTGGGGCTCGCCTTCCTCTGTCTCTTCCTGTACCGCCGGTACCGCAAGCCGTTTCTCGTCTGGTGGGCGGTGGCCTGGGGTCTCTACCTCGTACGGGGCGTGGTCATCGGCACGTTCCTGGTCACGGCCCAGCGTCCGTTGCTCTACATCCACCAGGTGGTGACCGGGTGGACCGCGCTGGCGCTCGTGTGGGCGGCCCTGGTGTTCTCCCGGCCCCGCCGGCTGCGGACCGCGTATCTGCTGGCGGCCATCCTGCTGCCGGCGGCGTGGGCATACGTCACGATCTACCGCCTCAATAATTTCCTGCTCGCGGCCGGGCCTACCGTCCTCCTGCTCAGCGCCGTGACGTTCTGGACGGGATGGATCTTCCTCCGGCACTGGCGGGAGGTTCGGGCGCCCGGTGCCCTCGTGCTCGCGATCACGTTTTGTCTCTGGAGCCTGCATCACCTCGACTACCCGGTGCTCCGGGCGCGCGGCGCGTGGAGTCCCTGGGGCTACTACCTCGACGTGCTGTTCCTGCTCGCCACCGGCGCGGGAATCCTGGTACTGGTGGAGGACGAGCTCCGCTCCGAACATGCCGACTTGACCGCCCGACTCGCCCGGCTTTCGGCCGGCCTCCTCGAGCAGTATGAGGCCGAGCGGCGCCGGCTTTCGTTCGAGCTCCACGATGAGACTGCGCAGGTCTTCACCGCCGTCAAACTGCAGCTCGGCGTCCTGCGGGAGGGCTCGGATCCCACCTTCGGCCCGGCGCTCGGCAACATCGACGGACTCATCGATACGGGGATGCAGAGCATCCGGCGCATCACCAACCAGCTCCGGCCCTCCCTCCTCGACGACCTGGGTCTCCTGCCGGCCCTCCGTTCCCTCGGCGACGAGTTCGTCGAGCGGAGCGGCATCCGGCTCACCCTCGAGGCCCCGACCATACTCCCGGTGGTCACTGCCCGCGCGGAGCTCGCCGTCTTCCGCGCCATGCAGGAGGCCCTGGCGAACGTCGCCCGCCACTCGGGCGCCCGCCACGTGCGGGTCAGTGTCATGCCGAATGGAGACCGGCTGTCGCTCGAGGTGGAGGATGACGGGCGCGGACTGCCCGCCGGATTTCAGGTGGAGGCGGGGGAACGGGAGGGACACCTGGGACTCGCCGGGATGCGCGAACGCATGTCGGCCCTGCAGGGGGAGTTTGCGATTCGCGCGGTGGCCGCGAGCGGCACGCTGGTCCGTGTGTCGGTGCCGTTGAATTCGGAGGCGGCCTCGTGACGGCCGGCATCCGGATCCTGGTAGCTGACGACCACTCCGTGGTCCGCGAAGGTCTGCGCCACGTCCTCGCCGGAGCGCCCGACGTCACCGTGGTCGGGGAGGCTGCGACGGGACCCGAGGCGATGGCACTCGCCGCTTCCGAGCGGCCCGACGTGGTTCTGCTCGACCTCACCATGCCGGGGACCGGCGGACTCGAGGTCCTTCGCCACCTGCGGACCACGCTGCCCGACATCCGCGTGTTGATCCTCTCGGTGCACGACGACCCGGAGTACGTGCTCGAGAGTGTGCGCGCCGGCGCGCACGGCTATCTACGGAAGGATTCGAGTCCGGCGGAAATTCGCCAGGCCATCCGGGCGGTGCGCGCTGGGGATGCGTATTTCTCGCCGCCCGTCGCCCGGCACCTCACCACCGCGTTGCGGGACGGAACCCCCGCTCCGGCGCCGGAAGCCGACCTCGGCGCGCTGACCGCACGGGAGCGTGAGGTCTTGGTCCGGGTCGCGCGCGGATTGACAAATCGTGAAACGGCCGGAGAGCTCGGCATCAGCGTTCGCACCGTAGAGGCGCACCGGGATTCGCTGATGCGCAAGCTCCGCATTCACACCGTGGCGGGACTGACGCGCTTCGCCATTTCCCAGGGACTCCTCGCGTCTCAGTAGCAGTACGGTCGTAGGTTTCCGAATGGTCCCAAGGGCACGACGGGCCTAAAATCGCGCCCATGTCGTTGTCCTGCATCGGGATCAATCACCGCACGGCCTCCGTCGCCCGTCGGGAGCAGGTCGCCCTCGGCGTCGATGCCCAGCGCCGCTGGTTGAGCGCGCCCGGCTTGCGCGAACGTCGCGACCAGGCGGGCGTGACCGAAGTCGCAGTGCTCTCGACCTGCAACCGCACCGAGCTGTACGCCGTGCACGCCGAGCGGCTGCCCGCCACCGCGCTGGTCGAGCTGTTCGCCTCCCTCGCAAGACTATCCGCCAACGAGCTGACGCCTCACCTCTACGAACTCAAAGATCAGGATGCGCTCCGGCATCTCTTCGCGGTGGCGGCGGGACTCGATTCCATGGTGCTGGGCGAGGCCGAGATCCTGGGGCAGGTGCGGACGGCGCGGGAAACCGCCTGTGGGGAAGGGGCGGCCGGCCCGATTCTCGACGCGGCGTTTCGCGCGGCGGCGCAAACTGGACGGCGTGCCCGCCATGAGACCGGGATCTGCCGGCTGCCCGCCAGTGTGGCGACCGAAGCCGTGCGTCTCCTGGGCGCCGTCGCGGGACCTCTCGAGCACCTCGCCTTGCTCATCGTCGGCACCGGCAAGATGGGGCGGGTGGTAGGCGAAACATTCCGGCGTCAGGGCGGACAGCGGATCGCCGTGATCAGCCGGACCCGGGGGCACGCGGAAGCACTAGCAGCGCAGTGGAATGCGGTCGCGCTACCGTGGCATGATCTCTCCGCCGCCGTGCGCGCGGCGGATGTGATTCTCTCGTCCACCGGTGCTCCCCACGTCGTGCTCACGCGGGAGCTGGTCGAGCAGGCCCTGGGGCCTCGCGGCGACGGCCGTCGCCGGGTCATCGTTGACATCGCCGTCCCGCGGGACGTGGAGCCGTCGGTCGGATCCGTGCCCGGAGTCGCCCTCTACGACATCGACGATCTCCAGGCGCGGGTGGGAGAGAATCTCGAGATCCGGAGCCGCGAAGTACCGGCCGTCGAGCGCATCGTGGCGGAGGAGCTCGCCCGGTTCGACGCCTGGCTGCGCTCCTGGACCCTCCGGCCGGTGCTCACCCGGATGCACGCGCGCGGGGAGACCATCCGCCAGCGCGAGCTGGCCCGCGTGCTGCGCCGGCTGGGTCCGGTATCCCCGGAAACCCGCGAACAGTTCGAGTCGTTCTCACGCGCGCTCGTGAATCAACTGCTGGATGCGCCCAGCCGCCGTTTGCGCGAGCCGGGCGACCCCGCGAACGCCGAGACCTTCGGGGCCATCACGCGGGAGTTGTTCGGCCTGGACGGCCAGGACGGCCAGGACGGCTCGAACGCCCAAGACGGTCCCGACGAGGCCGGCGCGGAGGTCGCGTGACGGCCGGGCTGGTCACCCTGCGCGCCGGCACTCGGGCCTCGGCGCTGGCCCGGTGGCAGACCGGCCGCGTGAGCGACGCGCTCGAGCGGCTCACCGGCATCCCCTCGCGTCCGATCGTGATCCAGACCACCGGGGATCGTGCGCTCGACATCCCTCTTCCGGCTCTCGGGGGAAAGGGCGCCTTCACGGAGGAGCTCGAAGGCGCGCTCCGCGAGGGCCGGATCGACTTCGCCGTCCACTCGCTCAAGGACCTTCCGGTGGATGACGCGCCGGGGATCACGGTGGCCGCCATTCTCTCGCGGGACGACGCGCGGGACGTGGTGATCGCCCGAAATGGCACCTCACTCGCCGGCCTCCCCGCCGGGGCGGTGGTGGGAACGTCGAGCAACCGTCGTCTGGCGCAGATCGCGTCCGTGCGGCCGGACCTCGTGATCCGCCCCCTGCGCGGCAACGTCGACTCCCGGGTGAAGAAGGCTCTCGACGGCGAGTACGACGCGATCGTGATCGCGGCCGCCGGAGTGGCCCGGCTGGGACTCACCGAACACGTCACGGAGTACCTGTCCTTCGAGCGGATGCTGCCGGCGCCGGGACAGGGTGCGCTCGCGGTACAATGCCGCGCTGACGACGACGCCGTCCGGGCGCTGCTGATGGTCCTGGACGACCCGGCTGCCCGCATTCCCACCACGGCCGAACGCGCTTTCCTGTCAGCCCTGGGCGGAGGCTGCGCCGCGCCCATCGCCGCACTCGGTGAGTCGTTCGAGGGCGAGGGGCGGCGCCGGCTGCGGCTCTCGGGACTCGTGGCGTCCCTGGACGGCCGGCAGGTGGTGCGGGCCAGCGCCGAAGGAGAATGGAACGGGGGTCCCGCGCTCGCGCAGGACCTCGCCGATCGGGTCACCATCCTCGGCGGTCGAGCGCTGCTCCGATGATTTCAGGGACCCCTCGAGTGCTCGTGACGAGGCCAAGGGCGCAGGCGCGCGATCTGGTCGCCGCCCTCGAAGCGTGGGGGGCGCGGGCGGTGCTGTTCCCGACCGTCGAGATCCTGGCTCCTCGCGACTCGGGCCCTCTGGACCGGGCCATGGTGCAGCTCGCGGACTACCAGTGGCTGGTCTTTACCAGCGCCAACGCGGTGGAGGCGGTTTTCGATCGTCTCGGCGCCGCGCCCCGTCCGCTCAGCGGCTTCCGGATCGCCGCCCTCGGACCAGCTACGGCGGCTGAGATCAGGCGACGGGGGGGCAGGGTGGATTTCGTGCCGTCCGAGTTTCTCGGCGCGCGGCTGGGAGAAGAGCTCCCCGACGTGGACGGCCAGCGGATCCTCGTTCCGCAAGGCGACCAGGCCGGTCCGGATCTGGTGAATGCCCTGATCAAGCGAGGTGGCCGGGTTCAGGTGGTCGAGGCGTACCGGACCGCTCCCCCGGAGCAGCCGGACCCCCGCGACCTTGCCGACCTCGCCGTCGGCGTCGACGCCGTGGTCTTCACCAGCGGCTCCGCCGTGCGGCATCTGTTCGCGCTCCTGGGGAATGAGGGCGCGCATCTCGCGTTGAAAGGCGCGCTGATCGCCTGCATCGGGCCGGTGACCGCGGGGGTCGCGCGCGCGTTGGGGCTCGAGGTCCATGTGGAGCCGCGGGAGCACACGGTTCCCGCGGTCGCCGAAGCGCTCCGGGCTCGCCTCGCCGCATGATCCGCCTGCGGCGACTGCGCGCGTCCCCCGGGCTCCGGCGCCTGGTGCGCGAAACGCGCCTCGACCCCGCCCAGCTCGTCTATCCGCTCTTCGTGACCGCCGCTGCGAGCGAGCCACGCCCGATCGCATCCATGCCGGGGATCTCTCAATGGCCGGTGTCGGGTGCCGTTGCCGAGGCCCGGGCGGCGCACGACGCGGGGCTCGGAGCGGTGTTGCTGTTCGGCATCCCGCGCGCCAAGGACCTGACGGGCAGCGAAAGCTTCGCCGAGGACGGCGTCATTCAGGAGGCGGTCCGCGCCATCAAACGCGAGGTGCCCAGCCTGCCGATCGTCACCGACGTGTGCCTCTGCGAGTACACCGAGCACGGGCACTGCGGGTTGCTGAACGGCACAGGAAGCGGGCGGGCACATCCCGAGCTGCCCGAGGACTACCTCTTGAATGATGAGAGCGTGGAAATCCTGGGGAAGATCGCGGTGTCGCACGCCCGCGCCGGCGCGGACATCGTGGCTCCCTCGGCCATGCTCGACGGCATGGTGGCGGGCGTCCGGGCCGCGCTGGACCAGAACGGCTTCCTGCACCTCCCCGTGCTCTCCTATTCCGCAAAGTTCGCCTCGGCGTTTTACGGCCCCTTTCGCGAGGCGGGCGGGGGAGCACCCCGGCAGGGCGATCGCCAGTCCCATCAGCTCGACATCGCGAACGGCCGCGAAGCCGTGCGTGAGTCCGCGGTGGACGTCGACGAAGGGGCGGACCTGTTGATGGTCAAACCCGCGCTCGCGTATCTCGACGTCGTGCGGGAGACCCGCACGCGGTTCCCCGACCATCCTTTGGTGGCATACAACGTCAGCGGTGAGTACGCGATGGTGAAGGCCGCCGCGGAGCGCGGGTGGCTGGACGAGCGCCGCGCCGTTCTCGAGCACCTGACCGCCATGCGGCGGGCCGGCGCCGACCTCATCATCACGTACCACGCGCGGGATGCCGCGCGCTGGCTGAAGGAGTAGTAGCCATGAGCGAAGAGACCCACCGGACCTTCAGTCATTTCTCACTGCTGCGCTTCGGCGAGCGGTACTGGGCGC
>DATBBZ010000160.1:0-5172 GCA_036270745.1 Gemmatimonadales bacterium
CAACTCGTTCGGACGCCACGAGGATCTCGATCTTTCACAGATCGTCGGGGTGGGCGTGTGGGTCGCGCCGAATGTGTTGGGATATGGACCCCACGCGGGAGTCGCCCCGCGCGCGCACTTCCAGGTGTCGGGCGCGTGGCCCAGCGGGTTCGTTTCGCTCCGGGCGCAGGCGCTGGGGATGTACACTCGCTCCGGTCTCGACTCGGGCCGCGTGACGTCTGCGCTGACCGCGGTGACCACCTCCATCCCCAGTCAGACGTTGATCTTGCACGTCGAGGGCGGCGCCGTGACGGGCACCGCGCCAGGAGGCGAGTTCGACCTCTGGCGTGACGGGAATGGGCCGCGGCTCTACGGCGCGCACGAGTTCACGGGCTCGCGGATGGTCTGGCTGGCGCTCGACGACCGGATCACCCTCGCGAGCGAAGTGTGGAGTCTGTTCGGGCTGGGTGTGGCGCCGTTCTTCGATTGGGGTGGCGCGTGGTACGGCATCCAGAAGCCGCGGACCGCCTCCGACATGGGAGTCGCGCTCCGGGTGGGACCGACCCGGTCGATCGGCGGCGACGTGATCGAGTTTGCGGTGGGGTACCGGGCCGGGCCCTTCATACAGCCCGGGCAGCATTGGGCCGCCACCTTGGGGACGGGGGTGTTCTACCGTTAGCCGGAGGTGTTTGTGGGCACACTTAACCGCATCGCCCAGATCGCGATCAACGTCCACGACCTGAAGCGTGCCACCGCGTTCTATCGCGACACGCTCGACCTCCGCCTGCTTTTCGAAGCGCCCAGCCTCGCCTTCTTCGATTGCGGCGGGATCCGCCTTATGCTCGGAAAGGCTGAAAAGCCTGAGTTCGATCACCCAGGCTCGATTCTCTACTACCAGGTCTCGGACATCCAAGGGACCCACGCCGCGCTCACCCGGAAGGGGGTCAAGTTCGAGGACACGCCCCACGTGGTCGCGCCCCTGGGCCCGAACGACCTGTGGATGACCTTCTGCCATGACTCCGAGGGCAATCTCCTCGCCTTGACCGCCGAGCTCCCCCGCCAGCCCCCCTCCGTAACCCCGGGGGACTAAGTTGTCGGGGTGACGTCCTCCCCGGAGAGCGACCGAACGAGGCGGTGGGTGGCGCTGGTGCTGGTGGCCGGCGCCGCCTTCCGCTTGGCCTACTTCGGGCTCAACCCGTCACTCACCGTGGACGATGCGATGCTGTCGGTGAACATCGTCGCCCGTTCGTGGGCCGGTCTCACGCATCGGCTCGCCTTCCAACAGACGGCGCCCCTCGGCTTTCTCTGGGTCCTCCGTGCGTCGGTGCTCATCGGAGGCGTGAATGAGTTCGCCCTCCGCGCCATCCCCGTGCTCGCCGGCGCGTTGCTGCCCTACGCGCTCTGGCGTCTGGCCCGGCGGGTGCTCAGCGCCGGCGCCGCCCTGCTCGCGGCCGCGTTCGCCGCATTGTCTCCCATTCTCATCCAGTACAGCATCTCGGCCAAGCCGTACGAGACCGATGCCCTGGCGACCATCGCCATCTCTCTGGCAGGTCTGGCTGTCCTCGACAACCCCACGAGGCGGCGCTGGGCCGGGCTCGGCGCCGTCGGCGCCGTCGCGATCTGCTTCTCCACTCCTGCGGTCTTCATACTGGCTGGCTGCTGGATCACCCTGGTGATCGCGGGACGCCGGGAATGGCTGCCGCTGTCGCTCACCGCGGCCGCGTGGGCTGGTTTGTTCGCGCTTCTCTATTTCACCATGTTGCGCCGGGAAGCCTCCAGCGCTTACATGCAGAGCTTCTGGGACCACCGCTTTTTTGCTCCGGCGGCGCTGGTGACTGACCCCTGGCGGGGCTGGGATATCGTGAAGCGCCTCCCCACGCAGGCGTTTACGGGAGACACCGCCAGTCAGGGCGGGTTGCTCCTGTGCTGGGTGGCGGCGCTGGCGGGCCTGGTACAGCTGCGGCGGCACGGGGTCGCCAGGCTCCTGCTCCTGGTGGCTCCGTTTGTCGTGGTGTTCGGCGCCTCGGCCCTCCGGCGGTATCCGGTTTCTCCTCGTCTCTTCGTATTCGCCGCGCCGCTCGTACTCCTTGTGGTGGCGGCCGGCGCTGAACTCGCGTGGGAGCGGTTGAACCGAGGTGTGCCGGGACTCTTGGTGCGAGCGCTGGTCGCCGTATGGCTCGCGGTGTTGGTGGTGCTCAGCCTCAACATCAGCCGTTTGTGGGCCCAACCCACCCGTGAGGTAGTGGCGGCGCTCGGCCCTCAACAGCACCCCGGCGAGCCGCTCTACCTATATCCCGGAGCGGTGCCGGCGTGGCTCTACTACGCCACCGACTGGCGCGACCCGGCCGACACGGCGCAGGCGGCCGAAATCGAGGCAGCCGAGCGCCTGGATGGCAATGCGTTTCACAACAGGCTGGGCCGGGGGCGGGCAGTGGCGGACACGGAGGGCACTCACCTCGTGTGGATGCACCATGGGCGGCCCGTCCTACTCGGCCTGTCTACAGGCATCGCCTGGCGGGAGGGGCAGTGGTTCAGCCAGGAGGCCCCCGACACCGGGTGGGCCGAGCGGGAAGCGGCGCGGATCGACGCGGCGACGGACTCCACGGCGTGGCTGATGTTCGCGAATGTGTACCGCCGGGAGGTGTTTCTTCTGACGCACGCGCTGGCTGAGCGCCGGGCGGTCGTCGTGTCGTCCGAAAACAACCGGGGGGCGATGCTCTACCGGGTACGCTTCACGCGATGAGACGGGACCGTTTGCTTCAGGTCGTGGTGGCGGCGGGAGCGGTCCTGCGGCTGGCCAACTACGTCCGCCGGCCCGCACTGTCGTTCGACGAGACGATGTTGTCCGTGAACATCGGGACGCGGTCGTTCACGGGGCTTCTCCACACGCTCGACTACGATCAAGTAGCGCCTCCCCTGTTCCTCTGGCTCACCCGGGCGGTGACCCGGGTGGGCGGAATGAACGAGTGGACCCTCCGGGTCCTTCCACTCGTCGCTGGGCTCGTACTGCCACTCGCCGTCTGGCGGTTGGCCCGAAAGCTCCTGCCCGAGGGCGCGGCCCTCTTTGCCGCCCTCATCGTGGCCCTCGCGCCGGGCCTCGTGCAGTACGCCGGGATCGTGAAGCCCTACGCCATTGATGCCCTGGTGACCACGGTGCTCCTGGACCTGGCCCTCGAGGTGCGGACCCGGAACGACCAGCGGAGCTGGGCGTGGCTGATCGGCATCGGTGCCCTCGCGATCCCGTTGTCGGCCGCCGCGCTGCTCATCCTGGCCAGCATCGGGATCTGCCTCACGTTTTCGCACTGGCGCACCCGGTGGGGGGCTCTCGCCGTGGCGGCCGTGCTTTGGCTCGGTTTCTTCGCCTTGATCTATACGACGGTGTATCGGGACACGGCGGCCAGCGTGTTCATGCAGCGCTTCTGGGTGCACGACTTCCTGATTCCACGGAGCTTCGGCATCCACGGGCGGGCGTGGGGAATTCTCAAGAACAGCTTCATCGAGGCCTTGCTCTTGCGGCCGACCCCGGACCTCCTCGCCTTCTTCTTCTGTCTCGTCGTGTTGGTGGGGCTGGTCTGGATCACGAGGCAGAAGGGCTTCTTTGCGCTTTGGTTGCTCGTGGGCCCGGTGCTGTTCACCGGAGTGGCGTCATCGGTCTACCGGTATCCCTTCTCCTGGCGCCTCCTGCAGTTCGCCGTGCCGCTCGTGGCCCTGTGGCTGGCGGCGGCAGGTGCGGCGATGACGACGGTCCTGGGGACGATGGGAGCCCGGGCAGGAGTAGCGGCGGTCGCGTTGGTGCTGGTGGTCGTGAATGTGTCGCATCCGTACCGGACCTCGCCGACGCGCACGCTCATCGACGACTGGGCGAATCGCGCCGGACCGACAGAGCCCATCTACGTGTTTCAGGGGGCGGTGCCGGCGTGGGCTTTCTATACCAGCGACTGGTCACACCCTGATTCCGCCTGGCTCGAAGCGCTGGCGCAGGTCCACCTGAATCGAGATGCGGACCTGGACCTCGCGCGCGCCGGCCGGCGCGAGATCATCGGACACTACACCGGGATTCAGTGGTACACGGTGGAGGGCGCGACGCAGGCGCATCCCGACTCCACGTGGCCGGGACACGAGACCCGTCGCATCAAAGCGTCGGGCTCCGGCAACATCTGGCTGCTCTTCACGCAGACGTACAAAGACGAGGTGCCGCAACTGCTCCGAGCCCTCGCGGACTCCGGAGTCACGCGTGTCTACGCCGACTCGGCGCGCGGCGCCTCGCTGTACGAGTACCGGATCGGAGGTGCGAGCCGCTGAATCAGCTGCAAGACGTAGCGACTGCTCCGCCACCCCCGCCGCCGCCCTTGCCCCGGTTGCTCCCACCGACCTTCCCCTTCCCGCTCCCCCGTCCCACCGACCCATTCAACGCTTTCTTCAAGAGGTGTAGAGGTGAATTGAGCCCCACCGGATCGGTGCCGGCGAACGCCGTGCCGAAGCCGATCGTGAGGGCCCAGCGCGGCGGTCCCGACGTGAGGCTGTGACCGCCGCTGATCGCGAAGGCGAAGGGGCTGTGAGGGATGTGAATCGTGGCCCCGCCGCCGATGGTGCGGGGCAGGGTCTCGCCGGAATCGGGAGTTCCGAAGTCCCCGCCGAACGAGAGTCCGGCCGTCAGGCGCGGCGAGACGTCGTACGAGGCCTCGAAGGAGAGCGAGGTCGCGTGCGGAGGATCGAGGAGTGACGCCGCTCCCTGGCCGCTCAGATCCCGGCTGGTCGTCAGGGCCATGTGCAGGGGATCGATGGGCTGGACGCCGACGCCCAGATCGACGCCCACGCCGGTCTGGCCGGTACCGAGGCCACAGCGCTGAAGTCCAGTGGGCAGCGTGAGCGTGAGGGACGTCCCGATGTCGGGGGACCAGAACGCGTCGTCGAAGCTGTAGGACAAGTCGGCGGCCATTGGGAGGTCGCCGAGTCCGGTGCTTGTGTAGGGAACGCCCGCCGAGTCGTTCTCGGCGTGGATGTACCCGGGTGCCACCGAGAAGCCGAGCCACGACCGGGGCTGCCATTGGACTGTGGCGGTGACGGTCTGGTCTTTTTGCCGATCGTTCAGCTTGGCGGCTCCACCAGAAACGCCATATGTGACCTGGGCGGCTGCGACCGAGGTCAGGAATAACGATGCGACGAAGGCGGCTCCGAGACGGCAGCAGCTCA
>DATBBZ010000161.1:0-3250 GCA_036270745.1 Gemmatimonadales bacterium
CGGTACTCGTGTTCGCCGTGGTGTTCGGACTGTCGATGGACTACGAGGTGTTTCTCCTCACCCGGGTCAAGGAGATCTTCGACAAGACCGGCCGGAATGACCACGCTACCATGGAGGGCCTGTCGAGCACCGCGTCGACCATTACGTTCGCGGCGGCCATCATGGTGATCGTATTCGGGGTCTTCGCGCTGTCGCGGGTCCTGGCGGTGCAGTTCATGGGATTCGGGCTCGCCGTCGCCGTGCTCCTTGACGCGACGTTGATCCGGATGGTCCTGGTGCCCGCGATCATGCACATCGCGGGACGATGGAACTGGTGGCCGGGCGTCCGCGCCCCGAAGGACCCCCCGCCCGGTCACTGACCGGCGGCGAGCAGCTCTTCCAGCCGGCGTTTCGGCTCCCCCCACAAATCCCAATGCCATGCTTCGACCCGCACGCCGGTGCGCGGGTCCTTCAGGGGTTTGTACTGGAGCCAGGCGGGATCGAGGCCCAGGCGGTCGCCGACGACAATGAGGGGCTCCCGGCGGGACGAGACGAGGTGGATCATCGGCTCGTCGCGAATGCGGTGCCGATGCAACCAGACCCCGCCGTCCATCGCGTACGCCATCCCCTCACGCCGGCGCGCGAAAGTCCTGATCAACTCCGTCAGGAGCAGACGGCCACGCCCTCCTTGGTCGTGGGACCGACGGGCGTGGCAGTGCCCATGAAGAGGTAGCACTTCCGGCCGGTCCCGGTGCTCGAGGCGGTGGCCGACCAGCCCACCCGGGTCGCCTCGTTCACCACGATCGTGCCCCCCGCGCTGGGCGAGAAGTTGTTCATCAGGGGCAAGCTGCTCGTGTACGACGCGCTGTCGTAGAAGTACGCCTCTTCGGCCGTGGCCAGGTTCCTGAGGTCGGACTTCATCTGGGCTTCGTAGGATTTTTGTTTCGAGGTCGTGTAGTTGAGGATCGCCATCGTGGCGAGAATGCCGATGATGACGATGACGATCATCAACTCGATGAGCGTGAAGCCACGGCGTGGGCGCATCACGCTAATGTGGAGCGTCTATCCCTTGGCGTCCACCCAGTTCGGTCCGGTGCCGACGCCCACGACCAGGGGCACCCGTAGCTGGGCCGCGCCTTCCATCTCCTGCTTCACCAGCGCCCCCGCGGCCTCCCGCTCGCCTTCGGGTACCTCGAACACCAGCTCGTCGTGCACCTGGAGCAGCATGCGCGTCCCCAGGCTCCGCTCCGCCAACCCGGCGGCGATCCGGATCATGGCGACCTTGATCAGGTCGGCCGCCGATCCCTGCAACGGGGAGTTGGTGGCCGTGCGCTCACCGAAGGCGCGCATGTTGAAGTTCTTGTCCTTCAGCTCGGGGATGTACCGCCGGCGCTTGAAGATCGTCTCGGTGTAGCCGCGTTGACGCGCCTCCGCCACCGTGCGGTCGAGCCACGCGCGCACGCCCGCGAAGCGCTGGAAGTACTCCGCGATGAACCGTTTGGCCTCGTCCTGGGAAATCGAGAGCATCCGGGCGAGGGCGAAGGGTCCCTGGCCGTAGATCGTACCGAAGTTGATGGTCTTGGCCCGCGCCCGCATCTCGGACGTCACGTTCTGATCCGGCACGCCGAAGATCACTGCGGCGGTCTGCCGATGGATGTCCCCACCCCGCTCGAACGCCTCGACGAGCAACGGATCCCCGGACAGGTGCGCGAGCAGGCGCAGCTCGATCTGCGAGTAGTCCGCGGTGAGCAGCACACACCCCGGGGACGCGATGAACGCGCGGCGAATCTCCTCGCCCCGCTCGGTCCTGATGGGGATGTTCTGGAGATTCGGATCCGATGACGAGAGACGTCCCGTGGCGGCGCCGGTCTGATTGAAACTGGTGTGGATCCGGCCGGTGTCGGGGTTGATGGTCAGCGGCAGCGAATCGACGTACGTCGACTTGAGCTTGGACAGCTCCCGGTACTCGATCAGCAGGCGCGGCACCTGATGTCCCATCGCAGCCAGCTGCTCCAGGACCTCGTAGTCGGTCGACGCCCCGGTCTTCGTCTTCTTGAGGACCGGCAGCTGGAGCTTCTCGAACAGCACGGTGCGCAGCTGAGGCGTCGAGGCGATGTTGAAGTCCGTCCCCGCCGCGGCGTGGATTTCCTTCTCCAGGCGGCTGAGATCGATCGCGAACTGGCGCGAGAGCGTGGCGAGCAGCTCCCGGTCCACGCGGATTCCCGCCCACTCCATGTCCGCGAGCACCCGGATGAGCGGCACCTCGATGGTATCGAGCAGCGGGCGCAGGCGATGATCGTCGAGCTCGCCGGCGAACGCCTCCACCAGCCGCAACACCATCTCGGAGTCATCGCAGCAATAGCGGGCCGCGTCCGGCACCGGGACATCGGCGAAGGGGCGCTCCGCACGTCCCCGTCCCGCCACGTCCGCGTAGGTCCGCATGGGCAGGTTCAGCCGTTCCAGGGCGAGGGCGTCCAGGGCGTGCGACCGGCGGCCCGGATCGAGCACGAAGCTCGCCAGCATCGAGTCGTAGGCGACCCCGGTCAGCTCCACGCCGGCGCGACGGAGGACCAGCCAGTCGTACTTGATGTTGTGCCCGGCCTTCTTCACAGACGCATCGGTGAGCAGGGCGCGGAGGGGAGCGAGCTCCGGGCTCGAAAGCGCCGGGAGATTCCGCGGCGGCTCGCCGCCGGCCAGCTCACCGTCCGGCGGCCGGTGCGCAAAGGGCAGGTACCAGGACTGGCCCGGCGCCACCGCGAGCGATAACCCGACCAGCGAGGCGCGGAGGGGATCGATGGCTGATGCTTCGGTGTCGATGGCGATCAGCGGTGCTCTGCGGCATTCGGCGATCACGCCGGCGAGCCCAGCCACGTCGTCGAGGACGCGTGCCGGGATGGTGGAAATGGCCGGTGCTGGCGCGGCCGGACCCCGAGGGGTGACGGGGGCGGCGGGGGCGGGGGCCGAGGTCTCGGGGCCCGTGACTTTCGCGATCAAGGAACGGAACTCGAGCTCGGTGAACAGCTCGGTGAGACGGGGTCCGTCGAGGGGCTTCAGCCGGAGGGCCGGGAGGTCCAGGGTGACCGGGACGTCGCGCCTGATGGTCACCAGATCCTTGGAGAGCCGCGCTTCCTCGGTATGAGCCAGCAGGGCCTCCCGTGCCCGCTTGCCTGGAATTTCACCCGCATGCGAGAGGATCGTTTCCAGGTCGGGGTACTTGGTGAGCAGCTCGACTGCAGTCTTCTCGCCGATTCCCTTCACCCCGGGGACGTTG
>DATBBZ010000162.1:0-3337 GCA_036270745.1 Gemmatimonadales bacterium
CCGGGACGGGAAGTGACCGTGGGTGTGCTGGGCGACGTTCCGCTGCCAGTGGGAGAGATCGTCCCCAAGCACGAGCTCTTCGACTACGAGTGCAAGTACACGCCCGGCATGTCCGTAGAGACCTTCCCCGCCCAGCTCCCACCCCCCGTCGCCGCAAAGTTGCAGGCGAAGGCGTTGCTCGCCCACCGGGCCTTGAGGCTGCGGGGGTATTCCCGGATCGACTTCCGTCTGACGAGCTCGGGCGACATCTTTTGCCTGGAAGCCAACAATCTGCCGGGACTGACGGGGACCAGCCTGTTCCCGCAGGCCGCGAAAGCCGCCGGAATCGGCTACGCCGAGATGTGCGAGCGCATCTGTGCCCTGGCGCGCGACACCCGGGGGTCTCGGAAGGGGTAGTACAGGATATGGGTCCGCAACGGATGTTCGGTCTGACGCCATGGGTGCGGCGACTCCTCGTCGCCAACCTCCTGGTGTTTCTGCTGCAGGAGACGGTGTTCCTGAACGCCGCGGGGACCCTGGCGTTCGACCCCATGCACGCGTTTACCCGCCCGTGGACCGCCCTGACGTACATGTTCCTGCACACGGGCGTCCTCCACCTCGCCTTCAACCTCCTCGCCCTCTACATCTTCGGACCGCCGGTCGAAGAGCGGATCGGCAGCCGGGCCTTCATCGGTCTGTACCTGACCAGTGGCTTGGGTGGCGCAATCCTGTCGTACGCGCTCATCCTCCTCACCCACTCCGCGCCAATTCTCGGCGCCTCGGCCGCGGTGTACGGCATCATGCTCGCCTTCGCCTGGTACTGGCCCGACGAGCCGATCTTCGTATTCCCGCTCCCGCAGCCGGTCCTGGCGAAGTGGCTGGTGATCTTCTTCGTCCTGTTGTCCCTGACCTTCGCCCTGATCCCGAGCCTCCAGCCCGGAGTGGCGCACGTTGCCCACCTGGGCGGCTTTGTGACCGCGTTCCTCTGGTTGAAAGCCGACGCTTGGCGCCTGACGCGCGCGGCGCACCGCCTCCGCGGCTCCTCGGAGCGGGGCGTGCTGGTGCATCCCGCAGCCCTCACCGCCCGTCGTGGTGCGGGCACGCCCAAGCCGGGCCGGGGACGTCCCCCCCAGCGGTCGCAAGCGGAGATCGACCGGGTGCTCGACAAGATCTCGGCAAATGGCCTGGCGTCCCTGACGCCCGCCGAGCAACGGTTTCTGAAAGAGATGAGCAAGAAGATGCGCGACCAGGACTGAGCGGGCCCCTCACCCCCTCAAACGTCTCACATCGTGTGATCCCCCTCTCCCTTCCCCTCCTGCTCCTGAGCCTTCAGGACCCGCTCGCCGCCAGACCTGAATCACTCCTGGCACGCCACGACCTGCCCGCGGCCCGCAAGGCGGCCCAGGCGTTGGTTCGACGCCATCCTGACGACCCTTCCGCGCACATCCTCCTGGGCCGCGTGTGGCTCGAGTGGCCGGTCTTCGGGCGGTACGATGCCCTCGCGGAATTCCGTGCCGCCGAGCGCCTTGCACCGGAGGACCCGGAGCCCTGGTACTGGCAGACGGCTGCCGGCCTGCGCCTTGGGGACGATGAAGGGGAGATCCTGGTACGTGAGGGGGTCCTTCGCATCCTCGCGCTCGACCCCGAATACCGGGATGCGTGGGACCTCTTCGCGTCCGTCTTTCATGACGATGGTATCTGGCGGCGCGCGGACCAGGCCCTGGCCCTCCATCCGGCCGACCTGCTCGCGGTCGAGCATCGAGCGGGGATCGCGATTGCCCGTGACGACTTCGCGCTCGCCGACTCACTCGCCGGGGCGGTGGTCGCCGGCCGCGCTCCGTATGTCCCCGGGTACGTGTTGAGAGCCGAGGCGGATTTCGGCGGTGGTTGGGACAGCGCCGGGTACGCGTGGTACGACTCCGCGCTCGCGCATGCGGACCTCGATTCCACGGGGGTCCTGTGGGATGAAGTCTGGATGATCGCGAGTCCTCGGGAGGTGACCCGGCACGCCGAGACGCTCCCGGGGGAGCGGCGTCGGTTCTTCGAGTGGTTCTGGGAGAAGCGGGACCCCAATCTCGTGACGCCCGCCAATGAGCGGATCGCCGAGCACTTCCGCCGCCTGGTCTACGTGCGCCGCGTGTTTCACATTCTCCACCCCTACAGCTACTACCACCGCTCGCGCGACTGGCGGGCGATCATCGATCTGGATCAGCGCGACTCGCTGATGCGCTTGCTGCAATCCACTCCGGGCATCGGCCCTCCGGGAGCCACGGACAGTGTGCTCCTGGCCACCGGCCTGGGCCCCGCGCGCCAATCAATCGGCGATACCGTCGGCGACGAAACGATCTATCGGAAGGCGCAGATGGACGCCCGGGGAATTCTCTGGATTCGTCACGGGCGCCCCGACCTCTGGGCCGGGGGCCGGCTCGACCCTTCGGCGTCGGTGGTGGCGGGGCACACCTTGGATCTCGCCTCCTGGGAATACGACACACCCGATGGCATTCTCACGGTCGGCTTGAAGAACGTCCCGGGGGGCGGCGTGGTTCTCTATCCCGTGTCGGCGCGCCAGTTCGAAAGCGCCCGCGCCCTGCTGGCCACCGACAACACGTCACTCCCCGCGCCCCTCGTGGCCCACGGGTGGACCGCGTTCTTCAAAGCCGGCGATCCCGGCCTGACTGATGCGTATTTCCGGGCCGCGCCCGAGACGACGGCGGTGGCCATCTGGGGAGAAGACGGCGCGACGCTGGCGCGAGCACGCGGCCCGGGCCTAATGCGGCTCACCGTGCCCCCGGGAGAGTACGAGCGCGGGTTCGACGCCGACTCGTGCGGGGTCCTGGCGCGGGATCGGGCGCACGTGAAAGTGCCGATGTACTCCCAGGTGCAGCTGGGACTCTCGAGTCTCCTGCTGACACCGGCAGATTCGGTGGCGGACCGGGAGACCATGCTCTCCGGAATGCCGGCGGATCTCGCCTATTCCGGCGTGCACGCCCTGGCGGCGTACACGGAGATCTACGGATTGGCCCGGGACAAGAGCGGCACCAGCCAGTATACGGCGCGGTATACGTTCGCGCCCGAGCGCGGGCTCCCCGCGCGGATGCTGGGGAAGGACCAGCCGGTGATTTTCGAGTTCGACCGCGCCGTGCCCGCGAACGCGGTGGCGCCCGAACGTCTGGTGATCGAGCCGGGTTTGCTCCCGCCCGGGCGCTACCGCGTGACGCTGGTGGTGACCGACATCTTGCGGAATGTCAAGTCGCAGACCGTCACCCTCTCGGTCACCGTCCGGTAGGTCTCTCTTGTTTCCCTGAAAGGCAATTCCCAAATTGGGGCGGCTCAGCACGCGCCCCTAATGCTCGTAAAC
>DATBBZ010000163.1:0-8201 GCA_036270745.1 Gemmatimonadales bacterium
GACTACTTCGGCACCCACGACGGCGTGCTGGTGGTCAAAGCCTCGGAAGACTCGCTCCTGCCTCTGAAGAGCGGGGACGTCATCGTCTCCATCGGGGACCGGAAGCCGACCTCGCCGGCCCAGGCCATGCGGATCCTGCGGTCGTATGACTCGGGCGAGACCGTGAACATCGAGATCATGCGGCATCAGAAACGTCAGACCATCAGCTGGAAGGTGCCGAGTCCGGAGGATCGGGAACGCGGGCGGATGCGCCGCGATTCCAAGAGGCGTACGGAAGAAGGCGCCATGCGTGAGCGGATGATGCGGCCCATGCTGGCCCGCGCACACAACTCTCTCGTGGTGATCTGAGGAGGACCCCGGGGCATGGCCCCGGTGCTGGCGGGGGCTCCGTTTCGGACGGAGCCCCCGTCGCGTTCTCAGGGCCCGCAGATCCCCGGCCCTCCCGTCTGGGTGGCGATGGCGGTGTGGTCGTCCCCGCTGGTGTTCCCCGGCTGATCGTCACTGAAGGTGATCGAGGCGAGCCCCGTGGCGGGCGCCACGGAGATGCCGAAGTCGTCGAACAGATCGCGATTCCCGCTGCACGTCACTCCGCTTTCACACACCCCTCCGAAGTGGATCACCGGCGTGGCCGCGACCTGCGTGAAGGAGCCGCCGCTCGTCGCATTCAGGTTCTGCGCGAAATACACGAACCACGCGGCGGACGAGGGATAGTTGTCAGGGATGGTCTGGCCGTCATAGAACGACGTCCCGTACCACACGATGTTCAGCTCGCCCGGGGCACAGGCGACACTCCAGGGCATCACGGCGGTTGCCGACGGCGCCTGGTTGACTTGAACCGGGGCACTCCAGGTCCGGCCCTGATCGGTCGAGAAGCTGTAAAAGAGGTTGTGGTTGTCGTTGTAGACGGCGTACACGGTCCCGGCCTGGTCCACGGTGGCGTTGATGAACTGGTGCCCGTAGTCCACGGCGGCATTGGGATTGATGTACACGGGGTAGTCGGTGAAGGTATGTCCGCCGTCCTGCGAGACCGCCATCCAGACGGCGTGGAAATGAGAGGATGTGCCCACCGCCTCCATGGCGTTCGCTATCCCTGAGAAGGTCTGATAAATGACGTGCGTCGTCTGGTCGATGACCAGGTTCCCGGTCGAGTTGTCGTTGAGCAGGAACAGATGGGCGGGATCGATGGCGGATCCGGGCTGGATGAAGGTCGTGCCGGCGTCGACGCTGCAGTTGACGTCGATGTTGAAGGTCGCGATGTCGTGGTAGGAGACGCAGACCTTCGAGGCCCCGTCCGCCGCGATCCATTCCCGGTCGTCCACCGGAACGGTGGCGCTCAGGGCATTCTTGCTCCACGTCTGTCCGCCATCCCCGCTGGTCGAGACGGTGACATTGGCCAAGGAGAGCGTCGCCACATACACGTTGTAGGTGCCCGTCGCGTTCACGGCCGTGGCGACGCCCACATCGACGTCACCGCCCCCCGGCGCTATCCCACCCGCCAACTGGGACACCTGGTCGGGGGAGACGAGGGCCGTATAGTGCTGGCCGCCATCGGTGGACTTCCACGCGAGCGTGCCGGCGCCGAGACCGAGCTCGGACCCGACGTAAAAGGAGCCCATGGGATCGGCCCGGATGGCGGGTTCCGCGGCTCCGTTGACGCAGCCCGGTGCGCCCGGGCAGGTCGTACCCGGCGCGGCGCCGAGCTCGAAGTTCACGAACGCGAGCGATCCCGTGAGGGCGCGCCGCGCACCGTCACCGGCCATCCGCCGGGCCTGGGAGGATGGTGTCAGCCCCGAGTCGCAGGAGCCGAGGAGCAGGGTGGAGCTCAACAGGGCGACGCCGACGGCAGCCTTCATGGGAGCCTCGTCTCAACGGGTTGCGCGTCCAAGCCGCAACTTCCGGACAAGTGATTTCGGGCTTGACCCTGTGGCGGTGGGCGCATCAGATGCGGCAGAAGGGAGACGTGACGGGGTGAAGCAGGTGCCGGGTATTGACACGATATATCGTCAGATATATCATTACGACATATCGTAAGATCGTTCTACACGTAATAACGTCCAAGGAGCAACGATGCATCGTCACGGGAATTGGGGTGGGTTTTCGTTCGAGTTCGGACCCAAAGTGTTCGGCTTTCGCGCCGGTCACCGCGGGGGCAGGCGGCAGTGGTTCGGCTCCGGAGACATGAAGTACGTCATCCTCCGGCTGCTGGCGGACAAGCCGCGGCACGGCTACGAAGTCATGAAGGAGCTCGAGGAGCGGATGCACGGCTGCTACTCGCCGTCGCCCGGCACGGTGTACCCCACGCTCCAGTGGCTCGAAGACGAAGGCCTGGTCAAAGTGCAGGAAGTGAATGGCAAGAAGGTCTACGAGATCACCGACCAGGGCCGCGCATTCCTCGACGAGCATAAGGACGTCGTCGAGGAAATCTTCGACCGCGTCAAAGACGCGGTCGACGACGCGCTCGGCGGCGCCATGGCGGACGTGAACCGCGCTCTCGGACGCCTGATGCGCACGGCGGTCCGCACCAGCTGGAAGGCCCGCGATGAGGCGGTACGGAAACGGGTAGCTGAGATTCTCGAGAAGGCGCAGGCGGAGCTCGACGGACTTGCGCACTGACAAAGAAAAGACGCCGGCCTCGCACTGAGGCCGGCGTCTTCGTTTCGCTCCGCGGTTCTTAGAGGCCCTGCCGGCAGCCGCCTGAGCCGGTGTTGATCCAGTTCATCTGCACCAAGAAATCCTTCCCACCGATCTTCACGTTGGCGGTCGACCCGTTGGACGAAGCGTAGGTCGTGCCGAACATCCAGGCGCATTTGTCGGCGTTTTCGTTGCCGGACCGGTCGTACCAGGCGTTCAAGTCTTCGTCCGTGGTCGTTTCCTCAGTCTCGTGGGCCATCGTATTCACTTCAGCGTCCGCGGCCGGGTCGTTATTGGGAGATCCGTTCAGCGCCGAGCACGCCGAAGGGAACGTGTAGTCGTACGGCATGGCCGAATACTTCACGTCCTTACCGTTCCATGTGAAATGGCCGTGATAGGCGCAGTATTGCGTCCCGAATCCGCCGCCCAGGTTGATGTTGAGACCCGTGAACACGTGATACAGGGTGCTCGGGTCGTAAGTCAGTGCTCCTGAGTTGAGCCCCTTCGCCACTTCGGCCTGGAGCTGCGCGTCGGACACGGTCGCCGACGGCGCCGAGTTGTCGGCCCAGTACTGCGTGTAGGTCACGGAGTTCTGAACATGAGTGCTGGTACCGTCGAAATACGTGGTGTTGATGTTGAAGTAGGATGACCCGCCGAGGTTCCGGAGGAAGAAGCCGATCAAGGACCCGTCCTGCGCGCCGGTGCCCGTGGTCCCCGGGGTCGGGCCACCATTGTAAATGACACTGGTGCCCCAATAGACGGCGGCGACTTTCTGCTGATAGATGACCGGACCGCCGTGGTAGAAGATCCCAGTGCCCTTATTCCTGCCGGCACCACCGCCCGCCCCCTTCGCGGCCATCAGGTCACCCGTCGCCTTCTCCGCCGCAGCCTGCCGCGTGAGGAAGATTCCGGTGACGGGTTGCTGTTGCTGGACGACCGAGGACGCCGCAGTCGGTCCGGTGGTGGAGTCGCTGCACCCGACGACGAGCAAGGCGCCGCCGATCATCACGAGAGGTAGACGGACTCGCATGCGATTTTCTCCCGTTGCAGAAGTGGACTAGGGCAGGGTCATGCGAGAATACGGCCGTAAACGGCTGGCGGCAACCTAGGCAGGACGAGCCTTGGCGGAGCGGACGGCCCAGAAGACCGGCCACGCGAGCAGCACCACCGCGAGAGCGATGAGACTGTTGTGCGTGTCGGTCGTGACCGCCGCGATCAAGAAGACGATCGCTCCGGTCAGGGCGAACGATCCCGTCCAGGGATGCATCGCCCGCCATGGCCGCTCCAGGGCGGGCTCCTTCTTCCGAAGCCCGAAGTACGACAGAAAGGCCAGCATGTAGTTGAACACGATGAAGAAGGCTCCCACCGCCAGCGTCCGTTCGAACGTTCCCGTGAGCAGGAAGGCCAAGGAGGCGACGGTCCCGACGACGAGTCCGGTGGTCGGTGTGCCACCCGTATTCACCCGCGTGGCCCAACGGGCGAACAGGCCGTCTTGGGCCATCGACCGGAAGATGCGTGGGGCGGCGAGCATGTAGGCGTTGATGGTCCCGAGGATCGACACCATCACCAGTACCCGGATCACGGCGCCCCCACGGGCACCAAACACGATGGCCGCCGCACTTCCCCCGACGAACTTGTCCCCGGCCATGGCACCGACCGGAATCAGCCGCAGGAAGGCGATGTTCAGGACGATGTAGATCGCGGCGATCAGCGCGATGGCCCCGAAAATGGCGTGGGGGATGACCCGGCCCGGATTCTCGATCTCTTCCGACGAATAGATGACGTAGTAGTAGCTGTCGTACGTGAACACCACACCTTGCACAGCGAGCAGGAGCGCCGTGGCGAACTTGAGACCAGTGGGAAAGACCGCCGCTATTGAAGCCGTTCCGCCGGCAGGCGGCGTCGCGACGAAACACGCGACGATGAGGGCGAGGAACGCCAGGGTCTTGATGAGGGTGGTGACCTGCTGGATGGTCGATCCCCAGCGCACGCCCGACCAGTTCAGGGCGCCGAGCGTCAGGATCACAATCGCGGCGATGAAGACTTCATGCCCCGCGACGGAGGGCACGAGAACTCCGAGGTACTCGCCCACCACGATGCCGAGGGCTGCATTCGCAGCGCAGATGCTGGCGGCGTCGGTGTAGCCGAGCAGGAAGCCGGCGAAGTTGCCGAGCCCGCGCTGGGCGAAGGTGTAGAGGCCGCCCGACCGGGGGATGGTGGTGCCGAGCTCGGCAAAGATGTCCGAGCAGATGAAGCAGTAGATCCCCCCTGCCACCCAGAGGCCCATGATCCATGCGGCACTGGGCAGGTACATCGCGAGGTCGCCGGGCGTGCGCAGAATGCCGGCGCCGATGGTCCCGCCGATCCCGATGGCGAGACCGAAGGCCAGGCCGAGAACGCGGAGGAGCTTGCCCGGACTGGCGCCCGGGCTAGTGATGCCGACTCCCCAACTCCTCGAGGGCCCGCTTCACGTAGACGCGGGTCATCTGCTTCCGCCACGACAGATCGAAATCGGTGTTGTCCATCGGCTTGGACGGACGGAACGCCGCCTCGGCCGCTTTCCCGATCGCCTCATCTTCCAGAGCGGACCCGATGAGGGCCGTGCCCGCCTCGGCAATCTCCTGGGGATAGCTCGCGACGCCCCCCAACACGATCCGCGCCTCGGCCACCGACTTGCCGTTCCATCGCACCCACGCCGCGACGCCAAGCACGGGGAAATCGAACGACCCACGGCGCCGGAGCTTGTGGTAGACGGCATCCCACCCGCGCTCGGCAGGGAGCCGGACCGCCACCAGGATCTCGTCAGGCTGTTTCGTCAGATAGTTGATTCCGTCGTTGTGGTAGAAGCGCGCAGCGGGCACTACCCGCTCCCCCTTGGGCCCGGCCAGCTGATACTCGGCGCCGATCGCGACCATGACGGGCGCCACGTCCGAGCTGCTCACGGCCCAGCAGCGCGGGGAAGACGGCGCGACCCAGCAGATGTCGCCGTCCTTCTTCATGCAGAAGTGGATCGCCTTCCGCCACTCGTAGCTCTGGTCGTAGTAGTTGCAGCGTGTATCGAGGCAGAGGTTGCCGCCGAGGGTGCCCATGTTGCGGAGCAAAGGCGTGGACACCGAATTGGCGGCGGTGGCGACGGCGGAGAGGGACGAGTGCAGGGAGGCCCCGAGCGCCGAGAGCGTAATCCCGGCGCCGATGCCGGTTTTCGAGAGCGACAGGAGCTCGGGGATGGCGGCCAGTGAGATCACCGTGGTGGGGACCTGCTGCCGCCGCTTCATGTTCGGATACAAGTCGGTCCCACCGGCGACGTACATCCCGGCGGGACCGGCTTCAGCCTTCCAATTCAGGGCGTCGGCCAGCGTGGCCGGGGCGAGATATCGAAAGGTCGGGAGTCGAAGCATCGAGCTTCGACCTTAACGCCCCTCGTCCTTTCCGTCCAGCGGCAGACCGAGGCTCCGCGCGGCCTGCGCCAACCGCACGAACTCCGACCGGTAGCCGTCGGTGTCCGAGCCCAGGGCTCCCCGAGCCGTCGCGATGACGTCCCGCAGATTCGCGTCGCCCTTGTACTGCGATTGCCGCAGCAGAAGCCCGAACTCGACCACCGCGGTCTGGAAGCGGAAGTCCACACTTGGGGACTCGGCACTCTGGGCCAGCACCGGGTGGGTGATCAGCTTGCTCGTGCTTCCCGTGGGCGTCTTGTATCGCACTGTCACGAAGAGCATCTCCCCATTGTCCCGGGACACTGCCGGATCGCGGAAGGTCGGGTCGGGGCGCTGATACCGGAGCGAATCCGGAATCCGCAGATCCACGTCCGGTGTGACGCCCGCGGGGACGACTTCGTAGAGCGCCGTGACCGAATGACCGGACCCCATGTCGCCCGCGTCCTTCTTGTCGTCCTTGAAGTCCTCGTCCCGCAACAGTCGGTCTTCGTATCCCAGGAGCCGGTAGCCCTGTACCTGGGCGGGGTTGAATTCGACCTGGATCTTCACGTCTTTGGCGACCGTGTAGAGGGTCCCACCCAGCTCCGAGATGAAGACCTTCTGGGCTTCCATGATGTTGTCGATGTAGTTGTACTGGCCGTTCCCGTGGTCGGCCATCTCTTCCATCTTCGAGTCCTTCAGGTTGTCCTGGCCGAATCCCAGCGTGGTCAGGAACACCCCTGTCTTCCGTTCCTCCTCGATGAGCCGGACCATCTCCGCGTCACTCGACACGCCGACGTTGAAGTCGCCATCGGTGGCGAGGAGTACGCGGTTGTTGCCGCCGGTGATGAAGTTCGCGACCGCTTCCTCGTAGGCGCGCTTGATTCCCGCACCGCCCGCCGTCGAGCCGCCCGCTTCGAGGTTGGCGATGGCCTGGTCGATCTTCTCTTTCTCAGTGCCCGGCGTGGAGGGCAGGACCAACCCGGCGTTCCCCGCGTAGACCACGATGGCCACGCGGTCCTTGGCCCGCAGCTGACGGACCAAGAGATGAAAGGCTTGCTTCAGCAGGGGAAGCTTGTCGGGCTCGTCCATCGACCCGGAGACGTCGATGAGGAAGGTCAGGTTGGACGCGGGGGTGTTTTCCAGATCGATGCGCTTGGCCTGGATGCCGATGCGGACCAGCTGGTGGCGGTGATTCCAGGGGGCCGGGGCGACCTCGGTGTGAATGGCCACCGGATCGTCATCCTCGGGCCCCGCATAGCTGTACGGGAAGTAGTTCACCATCTCTTCGAGGCGCACGGCGTCCCGCGGGGGCAGCTGCCCCTCGCTGATGAAGCGCCGGATGTTGGCATAGGATGCGCGGTCCACGTCGCTCGAGAACGTCGACAGCGGGTGGGCCGAGACCGGGATGAAGGGGTTCTCGTCGATGAGATTGTACGACTCGGTGTTCCAGGGGTCATGCCGGTGGCGGTAGTTGTCGTTGGGGGAAGCGGGCTGGCCGGACACGATGGAGCCGGGCTGCAAGGCGACCTGCCGCCGCACGTCGCTCACCGCTCCCATGTTGATTGTGGACTTGGATGTCACCTCATCACGTGGGACGACCGGGTTCGCGGCGGCGACGACGCTCACGCCTTGGATATCACCCGCGGACGGCTTGAGAATGAAATCGACGGACTTGGTTGACCCCCCCAACACGACCACGCCCGAAATGTCGGTGGGCGCGTATCCGATGCATTGCGCCCGCAGTGTGTAGGTCCCCGTGGGGACCTTGTGGATGACGTAGTAGCCCGAGTCATTGGTGACGGCGCCGAACGCGGTGCCGACGATGATGACCTGAGCTTTGGCTACCGGCTGGCCGGCTTTGTCCCACACGTGCCCCGCGAGGGTGCCCGTATCCCGGGCCACTGCAGCAGGGAAGGCCAGAACGGCGGCCAGGAGGGCAACGCGAACACCTGAGTACAGCATGGGTCTCTCCCGTAGGGGTGCGGAGAGGAGAGACGACGAGGTGGGTCAAGCGTGCACACCTTCTAGTGCTGTCGCTCCGGCGCTTGGGCCGTGACCTGCTCGCCCTTGCCGTCCCCGCCATCCCAAGGGGGCGCCACCCGGGTGGCCTCGGGCCAGGGAATCTCCGGGAATTTGTCGGGGCCCACCCGG
>DATBBZ010000164.1:0-3600 GCA_036270745.1 Gemmatimonadales bacterium
GGATCAGCCGGGTCCACCCCACCAGCTCGTCGATCGGGCGGGAGAGCTGCCGGGACAGGTGTCCGGCCACCCGGACCGCCACGAAGAGCAGAACCGCGCCGAGCACGATGATGACGGCGGCGAATCCGGCGGACGAATAGCTCCGCAGCTTCTCGGCGCGCTGCGCGAGGGTGAGGGACGTGGAGATCTGGTCCAGGTGGTGGTCCATCGCCCGCCGCTCGCGAGGCGAGAGGCGGGTCGTGTCCACAACCCTCAGCAGGGCGCGGGTCGAATCGGCCACTTCCTCGAGCGAGGCCCGGGCTCCCGCCATGGGTCCCGAGGCCCGGACGCTGAGCACCAGCCCGGTCACCGCCATGGCGGTGGGGATGGCCGTCATCGCCACGAGGATCGCGAAGATCCGGCGGCGGAAGGGGAGTGGCATATTGGTGAAGCAATCTATGGAATTGGCTGGGGTGCGACAATTCGACACAGGGCCTAGCGCTGAATAGGGAGCGGGGCTAGTCACGGCGCGACAAGTCGTTTACATTTAACAGGTTCCGACGGACGGCGATCAAAGCGTGGTGGCGTCACGCGCCCGGATCGGAACGAGGGTATGTCGGGCCGCGCTTCGCGCGCCGCTTCCCTGATCGGTTTTCCTCATTGCCACCGCGCATTCTGGTCTGCCCCACGCGCGTAACTCGCGCCGACGCTTCCTTACAACAAGCAGGCAGGCCGCACCGGGAGCCTAGGGCTCCCAATAAGGACAATTGATGCAACAGCCTCACGCACACCTGCCGCGGCAGGGACACAAAGAACCGCCCGCGCATGCCCCCAACGCAGCGCTCCTCATCGACTTCGACAATGTGACCATGGGCATCCGGTCGGATCTCCAGACCGAGCTCCGCCGCCTGCTCCAGACGGACATCATCAGGGGCAAGGTGGCCGTCCAACGGGCGTACGCGGACTGGCGGCGATACCCGCAGTACATCGTCCCGCTCTCCGAATCGTCGATCGACCTGATCTTCGCTCCCGCCTACGGCTCGAACAAGAAAAACGCCACGGACATCCGGCTCGCCATCGACGCCCTCGAAATCGTATTCACGCGGCCTGAGATCGGGACGTTCATCTTGCTCTCCGGAGATTCGGACTTCTCGTCGCTCGTGTTGAAGCTCAAGGAGTACGGCAAGTACGTCATCGGCGTCGGGATCCGGGAGTCGTCCTCCGACCTCCTGATCCAGAATTGCGATGAGTACTACTCGTACAACGAGTTGGCCGGCTTCCAGAAGCAGAGCGACGTGGTACACGAGCGCTGGGATGTCTGGCAGCTCGTCGTCGAAGCGGTGAAGCAGATGACCGCGCACAACGATGTCATGCGCTCTGACCGCCTGAAGCAGGTGATGCAGGAGATCGATCCCGGCTTCGACGAAAAGGACGCCGGCTTCTCCCGCTTCACCAAGTTCGTCCAGGAGGCGGCGCACCGCGGCCTGATCCACGTCACTCGCCGCGAGAATGGCCAGTTCGAAATCGCGCTCGGCGGCGCCGCTTCGGCGGCACCGGCCGCGCAGCCTGGCACCACCCCGGAAACCGAGGTGGAGCCCGAGGCAGAGCCAGAGCGCCGGAGCTCCTTCGTCGGCGACGCCTTTGGTCTGCTGAAGCAGGCCCTCGGTCAGTCTCGCGACGGAGACTCCGCGGAGCCTCTCGAAGCCGAGACGGTGGCGGGGTCCGAGCCGGCTGAGCCGCCTGCCGCTCAAGCTCCCGCGGCGGCCGCGCGCTCGTATCACGAGGAAGAGGATGAGCCGCCCATGCCGCAGAGTTCGGCACCTCCTCCGCCGTACTCCACTGCCGGAACCGGCCACACGCCCCTGGGCCGGAGTGCCCGGTTCCGCCGGGGCTCCAAAGGCGGTCCGCGTCCGAGTACCCCAGTGGCGGGCATGCCCCGGGTCGGAGCAGTCGAAACGCCCCCGCCAGCCCCCGGCGCCAGTGAACCCAGCGCCGGCGGCGAACGCCGTGAGCGGGGTGAGCGCGGCGACCGGGGTGAACGGGGTGACCGTCCTCGCGGAGGCCGGGGCCGGGGTGGCCGCGGTGGCTCCCGGCGCGGCGAGCCTGCCGAGGGGGCGGCTGAACGTCCGGAGGGGGGCGAGCGGGGTGGACGCTCCCGCCGAGGGGGCCGGGGCGGGAGCCGCGGTCGGGGCGCGAATACTGGGAGCGGTGAAGGGAGCCGCGAGCGGCACGCCGCGGAGTCTTCGCGCGCAAGCGCAGCTCCTGCCGCGCCGCTTCCCTCTTCGCCTCCCCCACCTCCCGCTCCCAAGAAGGCGCCGGAGCCCGATACGTCCGGAGATTCGTTCTGGACGCGGGTGAAGCGGGGTCTCACGGGAGGGAACGCCTGACCGGGCGGCCCTTTCCTGACGATTTCTACGCGCGACCGACTCCGTTGGTCGCGCGTAGGCTTTTGGGGCATTGGCTCGTCTCGACCATCGGCGGCCGCCGCACCGTGGGTCGGATCGTCGAGACCGAGGCGTATGTCGGTCCCGACGATCCGGCCTGCCATGCCTGGAAGGGCCGCCGCTCGCCCATGGTCGAATCCCTCTATGGTCCTCCCGGAACCGCGTACGTCTACTTCACCTACGGCATGCACTGGTGCTTGAACGCAGTGACCGGACGGGAAGGGTTTCCATCAGCCGTGCTGCTCCGGGCTCTCGAGCCCAGCGCCGGACTCGAGACGATGCGGAAGCGAAGGGGGAAGGGCATCCCGGATCCTCGGCTCTGCGCCGGGCCGGCGATGCTGTGCCAGGCGCTGGGGGTGACGGGACGTCAGGATGGGGAGCCGCTCGACTCGGGCTCCCTCAGAATCCTGCGCGACCCCCGGCGCCCCCGATTCAAGGTGGCCGTGGGCCCTCGGATCGGGATCACCCGTGCCGTGGATTGGCCACTGCGCTTCTGGGTAGCGGACTCCGCGTGGGTGTCCCGGTAGCACGAAGGGCCGGCGCACGCGCCGGCCCTTCGCTACATCTCTCTCAGGGGAGCCGCCTTCAGTTCGTCTCGGCGATGTCCTCTTTCGAGGTGCCGAGCGAGTAGCGGAGGCCACCGACCACGCTGTACGTCGATCCGTCGAGCATGAACTGCTGGGCGGCGGAGGTGATGGTCGCCTGCCCGAAGATGGCCAGCCGGCCGAAGTTGATCTGGAGACCGAAGGCCCCCCACGCAAACGCCTTGCTCGACTGGTCGCTCGCGGCTTGCGCGGCGAGGCTGGAATCAGAGAAGCTGGCGCACGTCGTCGTGGCGTCCGCGCCGGAGCAGTCGATGGTGGGGTTCAGGATCTGAACGATGGCAAACCCGCCGCCGATCATGGGCTGGATGTGCCCCTCGATCGGGATCGCGAACACGCCGATGGAGAGGCGCCGGATATTGGAGAAGGTGACGTTCCGGACGCCGCTCTGGGAGTTCGCGTCCGTGATCTGGGCGCTGGCGGCGCTGGTGAAGAACGCCTGCTCGTACCCAAGGGAGAGCGCCGTCCGCTTCCCGGTGATCAGCCAGTGCCCGCCGACGATGGGATCGAAGTGAAGGGGCTGGAGATTCGTCTTGTAGATGAATGCTCCGCCGCCGCCACCCCAGTACCACTGG
>DATBBZ010000165.1:0-5017 GCA_036270745.1 Gemmatimonadales bacterium
CAGAACATGGCCATCGCGTTCACCAAGACCGGACGCGTGGATGAAGCCATTCGTCACTACCGGCGCTCACTTGAGCTCGACCAGACGCTCGCGGGCGCCCACTACGGTCTCGCGTTTCTCCTCCTGAAGCGTGGCGACCCCGACGGGGCCGTGCGTCACTTGAAAGAGTTCCTCGCCATGCCTCCGAAGGGACCCGACGCGCAGAAGTGGATCGAGCACGCCCTGGAGCAGCTCCGCGAAATGGGTGAAACCCCTCCCCCTCCCCCACCCACCTCCCCCACCCTCCGGGGGGCGCACTGAGGTTGCGGTACCGCTGGGCATTGCTCGCGGGAGCGTTCGCGCTGGCGTGTGGCTCCATCACCACCGATCTGAACGAGGTTATCGCTCTTCAGGTGACCCTGGGTCCGGACTCGGCGGGGCGGATGGACTTCGGCGACACCCTCTTCGCCACCGCCAAGGCCCTGAACGGCCGCGGGGACTCCGTCGGCGCCACGATCATCTGGGGTGATCTCGACACGCTCGTGCACGTCGACTCCCTGACCGGCGCGGTCACCGCCCGGTCGCTGGGCACGGGCCTGATCCAGGCCCGCACCGGAAGCCTCCGGTCCAATCCCCAGGCGGTCACCGTGCTCCCCCGGGCCGACACCGTCTTCACCGACTCGAGCACCCACAACCCGGACACCGTCACCGTCTCCACGCCTGATTCGCTCTCGGATTCCCTCGGCGTCCGGGTCCAGAACTTCGGTACCGCCACCACCGGCCTATCCGGGCGCACCGTCACGTTCTCCCTCATCTATCCCGATACTTTGAGCTTCAAGCTCACCAAGACCGTGACCACGACCGACCCCACCGGGCTGGCCGTCACGCAGGTCCGGCTGAAACAGCGTACTTTGCCCGACTCGGCGGTGGTCCAGGCGACCGTGACCCGCTTCAACGGGGCTGTGGTCCATGGGGCACCCATCACCTTCGTGGTGAGGTTCGTGCCATGAGCAAAGGAACGCTGACCCAGCTCTTCTTCGACGGTTTGGACCGGTTCATTCCCCGGAACCGGCCCGCGTTCAAGGCCAAGCGGAGCGGCGTCTGGCAACCCCTGACGCACAAGGACGCCGAGAACCGCATCCGGGCCATTTCGCTGGGGCTGAAAGAGCTGGGGATCCAACCCGGCGAGCGGGTCGCGCTCCTCTCGGAAACCCGCCTGGAATGGGCGCTGGTGGACTATGCCTGCCTGTGTGCGCACGCCACCGACGTGCCGATCTACCCGACGCTCTTGGTCAAACAGGTCGAATACATCCTGAAAGACTGCGCCGCGACGACGGTCTTTTGCTCGACGGCCGAACAGGTCGCCAAGGTCAACCAGATCAAGGCGCATCTGCCCATCAAGCACATCATCACGTTCGACGCCGGTAACGGCGCCGGGGTGATGACGCTCGCCGAGCTCGAGGACAAGGGGAAGGCGGCCGAAGCGAGGTATCCGAATTGGCGGGCCGACGCGCTGAAGGTCTCCCCGGACTCACTCGCGACGCTGATCTATACGTCGGGCACGACCTGGGACCCCAAGGGCGTGATGCTCACGCACGACAACCTGTACAGCAACGTCGCGGCGTGCGTCCACATCCTGCCGATCTCGGATCAGGATGAGTGTCTGTCAATGCTCCCGCTTTCACATGTGTACGAGCGCATGGTGGACTACACCATGTGGATGGCGGGCGTCGTGATTAATTACGCCGAGTCGTTCGACAAGGTGGCGCAGAACCTCCGGGAGACGAAGCCGACGATCGTGCTGTCGGTGCCCCGGCTGTACGAGAAGGTGTACGCGAAGGTGATCGAGGGGGCCTCGAAGAGTCCCCTGAAGCACGCGATCTTCAACTGGTCCAAGAAGGCCGGGGACCGCTGGGCGACGCACCGTCTCTCGGGCGTGAAGATCCCCCTCGGCGTCTCGATCACGCATTCGATCGCCGACACGCTCGTCTTCAAGAAGGTGCGTGCGGCCACCGGGGGAAGGCTCAAAACTTTCATTTCCGGAAGCGCCCCGCTCTCCTCCGACGTCGCGCTCTTCTTCTTTGCTTGTTCGCTGCCCATTCTCGAAGGGTACGGGCTGACCGAGACTTCTCCGGTGCTCACGCTCAATCCTCCCGAGAAGCCGAAGCTCGGCACCGTCGGGAAGGTGATTCCGGGGGTGACCCTGAAGATCGCGGCCGACGGCGAGATTCTCGCCCAGGGTCCGAACATCATGCAGGGCTACTACAACCAGCCGCAGGAAACGAAGGAAGCGCTCGCGGACGGGTGGTTCCACACGGGCGACATCGGCGAGATCGACTCCGAAGGCTATCTCAAGATCACGGATCGCAAGAAGGACATGATCAAGACCGCGGGCGGCAAGTGGGTGGCGCCCCAGCCCATCGAAAACGCCGTCCGGGGAAACAAGTACGTCGCGAGCGTCGTGCTGCTCGGCGACAAGCGAAAGTTCCCGCTCCTGCTCGTGGTGCCGAACTTCGATCAGCTCGAGGCGTGGGCGAAGTACCGGAAGATTGCCTACCAGTCTCGCGAGCAGCTCATCACGCTCCCCGACGTGAAGGCGAAGATGGAGCGGGAATGCATCGGAACGCTCTCGGACCTCCCGCGATACGAAATGCCGAAGAAGGTCGCGCTCCTGGCGCACGACTTCACGATCGAATCGGGGGAGCTGACGCCGACCCTGAAGATCAAGCGGCGGGTGGTCGAACAGCACTTTGAGAAGGAAATCACGGCCGCGTATGCGGAGGTTGATCCGTTGGCAGCCGCCGTGGAGGGTTGACCACCGGCGTCGTCTAACCGTCTAGCCGTCTAACCGTCTAACTTCTCGCCGACCCAAAGACCCTGTCCTACCGCCAGGCGATTGACTCCGGCGATTTCCGGCACCTGTTCGCTCTCGATCACCAGACGCCTTCCCTTCAGCAAGATCCGCTTCGCCTCTGCCAGCCACTTCGACGTCCCGACCTCTGCGCCCACCACGACACCGCGGGCGATCGAGCTTTTCAGCGGAATGGTGTGCTCGGAGCGGAGGAGCGACAGGATCGGGAGCTCTTCGGCGTCCAGGGGCGGATTGACGCCGACGAAGTGGACGCCGCCCATCAGGGCTGCGAGCCCCACGGCGTAGCGGACGGCGGATCCCACGAGGATGACGTAGCCGCCGGGGCCGGAGAGGTCCAGGAGGGCCTGGACGGTCAGCGGGTCGGCGGTGGAGAAGGGCGGTGCATGGTGAGTCGAGATCCCGCCGAATTCCACCACCCCCTGCACGATCTCGTATTCCTTGTGACAGACGGGGCAGCCGAGGAGCCCGGTCGCCACCATCCGCCCGGACATCTCGACGGTCGAGAGCACCAGGAACTCTTCCTGGTGTTTCTCGGGGCAGCGGAGCATCTCGGTCAGCTCAATGTGCATCGGGACGAAACTCTACCCAGGTGAGCTGGCCAGGTTCGATCCTCACGGTCCGGTAGACCTTCTTCCCCTCGATTTGGACGCCCATCGTATACTCGCCGGCCGGCACGTCCCCGATCGCGAAGTGCTCGTGGTACGCCGGGTCCTGGTGGTTCCTCGGACCGTACGTCTCGACGTACGAAAGCGGCGTCTCCTGAGGCTCGGGTTTCACCAGACCGTAGATGCGGGCCTGTTGGACCGGCTGGCCCTTGGAATCCCACACCTGCCCCGCGACGACGCCGGTCCCGGGCATCGGTTGAATCCACAGCTCGGGATTGACGTTGAAGAGGGGGTACCGGACGTCCGAGTCAACGATCTTGCTCGAGTCGGTGGTCGGCGCGACGTGCACTTCCAGGTGGAGGTGGTCATTCGTGGCGCGGCCGGTGTTGCCCACGAGCGATATCACATCGCCGGCTTTGACCCGGTCGCCCGCCTTCACCAAGAGCTTGGAGTTGTGGTAGTAGACGGAGAACACGAAGCCCGAGTCGGGTGGGTTGCCCTGGGGCGTGGCCCCAGGGTTAACCCCGGGGCCATGCCCCGGGGTGAACCGGCGGTCGTGGCGAATTGCCACCGTGTTCGCCCCCGCCTCGGCCTTCCCCGCGTACACCACGACCCCGTCACCAATGGCGTGCACCGGCGTCCCGTCGGGGTTGTTGAACTCGACGCCTTGATGCGCCTGGAAGTTGCCGCCCATAGTCGAGCCGAACCGGTACGTCTGGTCGATGTAGGGTTGGTCGGCGAGGTCGATCGGGCGGCGGAACCAGGTGTGTGCCCCGAGTTGGGGGAGCCGGGCAGGGGGCGGCGTGACGTAGGTGTTGGCACGCTCGCGCGTGATCCCCGGAGCTACGACAAAGCATCCACAGTCGGGCGCGACCAACATCACGCCCCCCTGCCAGGACGCCAACAGGTCGCCGTCGGGTAGCGCGATCGCAGCCGTCCAATGGTATCCCGAAGGCAGGAAGGTCCCAACGAGGGCACCAGGGCCCACGTTCATGACGCGTCCCTTTGCCTCTGTCAATTCCTCCGAAGCGGCACTGTCGTGGAGTACCCCCCAGCCCCCTAACTCGGGCCCGAACCGATTCACACCCTCCTCTGTCCCAATCCAGAACCGCTTCTGCGAGTCGGTGAGAAACGCCCTCGCCCGATTCTGACACCCTGGCTCCCGACATGGCGGCCTCGTGAACCGCTCATGCCATGTGCGTCCCCCGTCCGGCGAGTGCGCGATGCCGGTCAGCTCACTGACCCACATGTTGCCGCCGTCGCCGAGCGTGAGGGCGAGCAGATACTGATTCGCGATCCGCCCGATGACGGCGTCTTTGGAGGTCGTGGCACCCATCGAGTCGGTGACGACGAGCCAGGTCTTGCCGTCGTCACCCGTGATCTTCAGTCCGTCCGCGGTCGCGATGTAGGTCGTGTCGCCGCGCGTCGCGATCCCATTCGGCGCGACGTACTGCCATTCGGGCCCCAGCTCCCGGTACTGCCAGTTCTTCCAGGTCTTCCCGTTATCGAGCGACAACCCCCAGCCATTCCCGACGGTGCCGTACCAGACCTCACCCTTGGG
>DATBBZ010000166.1:0-1972 GCA_036270745.1 Gemmatimonadales bacterium
CGCTGCTGGAGGGAGCCGAAGCCGCGATTTTCGTGGCCTCGGGCATGGGGGCGGCCGCGCTGGCGCACCTGGCCATCCTCCGCCCCGGCGACCACCTGCTCTCCTCCGAGTGGATCTACGGCGGCGTCTACCGGCTGTTCACGCAGGAGTTCGGACGACTGGGCATCGAAGTGTCGTTCGTGAATCCCGTCGAGTCCCGTTCTTGGAAGCGCGCCCTCAAGAAGAACACCCGCGCCGTGTTCGTGGAGACGCCCACCAACCCGGTGATGCGGGTGCTCGACATCGACTCCATCGGCACCCTGTGCAAGGCCGAGGGGCTGGCCCTCCTGGTGGACTCGACCTTCGCCTCCCCGATCAACTTCCGCCCACTCGAGCATGGCGCCGATGTCGTGATCCACAGTGCGACCAAGTATTTGAACGGGCACACCGACGTCATCGCCGGCGCCATCGCCGGCACCGAAGCGGTGGTCGAGGAGGTCCGGAAGCTGATGTGGGTCTACGGGCAGGCCCTGGACCCCATGGCCGCGTGGCTCATCGAGCGCGGGTTGAAGACCCTCTCGGTCCGGATGGAGCGCCACAACCGGAACGGCCAGCAGGTGGCCGAGTGGTGCGCCAAGCACAAGGCGATTGCGGCGGTGCACTATCCCGGACTGCCCTCGCATCCCGACCATCAAGCGGCGAAGCAGACGATGCAAGGCTTCGGCGGGATGCTGGGGATCGAGCTCAAGGGCGGCGTGCGCGCCGCCGAGCGCTTCTTGCGCGGCCTGACCATCGCCGCGCACGCCCCGTCCCTCGGCGGCTGCGAGACCCTGGTGTCGGAGCCCCGCCTCACGTCGCACGCGTCGCTCACCGCCGAGGAGCGCGCCAAGGCAGGCATTCCGGACGGCTTCCTGCGCTTCTCCCTCGGCCTGGAGGACGCGGACGACCTGATCAGCGACTTCGCCCAGTCGCTGGCCCAGCTCTAGTGATCAAGTTTTCGAACGTCTTCAAGGCCTACCCCAAGGGCGGGCTCGCGCTCAAGGACGCGACCTTCCACGTCGCGAAGGGCGAGTTCGCGTTCCTCACCGGACACTCCGGCGCGGGGAAGTCCACCATCCTCAAGCTGATCTATGCGGAAGAGCGCGCCACCGAAGGTGAGGTGCGGGTGTCGGGCTTCAATCTTGCGGATCTGCCCCCGCGCCAGGTGCCCTACCTCCGGAGACGGCTGGGCATCGTCTTCCAGGACTTCCGTCTGCTCGAGGACCGCACGGCCGAGGAGAACGTCGGGTTCGCCCTGCAGGTGACGGGCGCGAGGAAGGCAGGGATCGAAGCGCGGGTCATGCGCGTGCTCACACAGGTGGGCCTGGCCGCGAAGGCGACGGCCTACCCCCGCGAGCTCTCGGGTGGTGAGCAGCAGCGCGTGGCCATCGCCCGCGCGCTGGTCAACGAGCCCACGGTGCTCCTGGCCGACGAGCCCACGGGCAATCTCGACGAGCGTGCCACCCGGGGCGTCTTCCAGCTGCTCCGGGACATCAACGCGTCGGGCACCGCGGTAGTCATGGCGACGCACGACCTGGACCTGGTGCGGCAGGCCCCCTACCGTGTCATCGAGCTGCAGGATGGCGCCCTGGTGTACGACTCCGCCGTGGACGAACCCCGCGGGGAGCAGGGGGGCGCGGGGGGAGCGGGGGGAGCGGGGGGAGCGGGGGGGGCGGGGGCGCTATGAACTTCGTGCTGCGGGAAGCGATGCTCACGTTCCGCCGGGCCCCGCTCCTCTCGGCCCTGTCGGTGACGACGATCGCCTTTTCGCTCTTCGTGGTCGGGCTCTTCGGCCTGGTGGCCGTCAATGTGCAGCGGGCGCTGAGCCAGGTGGCCGAGCGGGCGGAGGTCGTGGCGTACGTGCTGCCCGGAACGCCGCTCGAGACGATCACCCACGCCCTGAAGGACATCGAAGCCTTCCCCGAGGTGACGACCGCCACCTACGTCTCGGAGG
>DATBBZ010000167.1:0-3377 GCA_036270745.1 Gemmatimonadales bacterium
GGCCGGCCCTTCTCGCGCAGCTCCAGCCCACCGAAGAACGCCAACGCGTCCTCCACCGACAGGTCGGCGACATCGCCGATGCTCCTCCCGGCCACGAGGACCGAGAGACTCTCAGGACGCAGGCGCAGGCCTTTGCAAGCCGGACAGGGCTGCTCGACCATGAAGGCTTCGAGCTGCTCGCGAGTCGAGTCAGACTGCGTCTCCTGGTAGCGGCGCTCGACGTGCTTGAGCACACCGCTCCACCCGGACTCGTACGAACCGTGGAAGCGCGCCGAGTCCCACTGGTACGTGAAGGTCTTTCCGGGGACACCGTGGAGGATGGCCTTGCGCGCCGCCGGCGGGAGGTCCCGCCACGGAGAGTCGAGGTCGAACTTGAAGGACTTGGCGAGGGTCGGGAGAATGACCTTCCGGATGTACCCTGACGGCTCGCCCCACGGGAGAATCACTCCCTCCAGAATGGAGAGTGAGTCATCCCCGACGACCAGCTCCTCATTGACTTCGCGTTTGGTCCCCAACCCGGAGCAGGTCGGGCAGGCCCCGAAGGGTGAGTTGAAGGAAAACTGCCGGGGCTCGAGCTCGGGGATGGACAGACCACACGTCGGGCAGGCGTAGCGCTCGGAGAAGAGCGTGCTCTTCGGGCCGCCACTCGCCTGCCGGACCACCTCCACCACCCCATCGGCTGCGCGCAGTGCCGTTTCAATGGAATCGGCAAGCCGCCCGCGGTCGGCTGTCTTCACCGTGAGCCGGTCGACCACCACCGCGATGTCGTGGTTCTGGCGGCGATTGAGCTTGGGCACCTGGCCCAGATCGTAGGTCTCGCCGTCCACCCGCGCGCGGACGAAGCCTTTCTTCCGGGCATCTTCGAAGAGGTCGCGGAATTCTCCTTTGCGACCACGGACGAGGGGCGCGAGCACCTCGATTTTCGCGCCTTCCGGCCACTGCAACACCAGATCGGTGATCTGCGATGCACTCTGGCGCTCGACCGGAGTGCCGTCCTTGGGGCAGTGCGGCGTACCGGTGCGCGCCCAGAGCAACCGGAGGTAATCGTACACCTCGGTGATGGTGCCGACGGTGGACCTCGGATTCGCGCCCGCCGTCTTCTGTTCGATCGAGATCGCGGGCGAGAGCCCTTCGATGGCATCGACGTCCGGCTTCTCCATCAGACCGAGGAATTGCCGCGCGTAGGCCGAGAGGGACTCGACGTAGCGACGCTGACCTTCGGCGTAAATGGTGTCGAACGCGAGGGACGACTTGCCTGATCCGGAGAGACCCGTGATGACAGTCAGCGTGTGGCGGGGAATCTCGACTGAAACGTCCTTGAGGTTGTGCTCGCGAGCACCTCGGACGATCAGGGAGTCAGTAGACATAGCATCGGAGGTTAGACAGGGCGTCAATTGGGGGTCAACTCCGGCCCCGTAGACGGTTAGGGGTTAGACGGTTAGACGGTTAGGAACTGCCCCTAAAGCCCTAACCGTCTAACCGCCTAACCGTCTAGAAGTGGCTATGTGACGGCACTCTTGAGCCACCAAAGCTTTCCACGATGTGGAAGCCCTAATCCACATGTGGAAACCATTGCGTAACCCCCTTTCGCATCGTACGTTAGCTGCCCCTATGGCGACCGGTGCTCTCGTTGTTCTCACCACATTGAGCACGGTCGAAGATGCGCGGCAACTCGTCCAAGCCCTGGTGAGCGAGCGCGTGATCGCCTGCGGGACCATTCTCCCGGCGGGGACGTCGATCTATCGCTGGAAGAATGAAATGAAGGAAGAAACCGAAGCGGTGGTGCTGATGAAGACCGAGGCGTCGCGCTGGGACGCATTGGTGACGGCGGTCCGGGACCGGCACCCCTACGAAGTTCCCGAGTTGCTCGCGCTCCCGGTGGAGCGTGGCTTGGAAGCGTACCTGGAATGGCTCGAATCTGAGGTGGTGACGTGACCCGACGGCATCTGCGCCGCTGGCCCCCCGTGGCCGAGCGGGCCCGAGTGGCGGCTCAACTCCTGGCGGAGGCCGCCGCGTTTACCGAAGACGTCGGATTGCTCGCCGGTCCTTTGGCGCTCGCGCCCGCCGGCGGCCTCCCGAAGACGCGCGTCCCGGCTCCAGTCACCGTTGCCGCCCCCCCTCCTCCACCGGCACCCGAACCTGTTCCCCCGCCGGCACCGGAGCCACCCCCCGTGCCCGCTCCAGTTGCGGTCACTCCCGTACCCGCGGCGATGGCGCTCGCGGAAACGGGCGTGACCTTCGCCCGCCGCGGTCTCTGGGTCCAGGCGGTGCCTCACTTCCGCCGCGCCGTGGAGCTCGACCCCGCCAACGTGCCGATCTGGTGCCGTCTGGGCGAAGCGCTCAATCATATCGACGATCTCGCCGGGGCGCGCGAGGCCTACGAAAAGGCTCTCGGCGTGGACGACAAACATCCCCGGGCGCTCTACGGTCTGGGCGTGGTGTTCGACCGGCTCCGCCGCCCCGACGAAGCGACGGTCTATTACCGCCGAGCGCGGGAGGGAGGGGCCACCGCCCGGTGATCCGCGTGGTCGTGGTCGACCTCGCCCGCTGTCCCGCCGATGCCGTTGTTCGTCCCACCACCAGTCATTTCGATTCGCTCGTGACCGATTCGTTCGGGCCCGGCGCCGCGGTGGTCACCCCCGCGCGCGGCGAGTTCGAAGCCGAATTCGTGATCCAGGCGTGCATCCGTGGCGAGCCCGACCAGGCGCCGACCCGGGAGATGGTCCTCCGGACCTGGCGCGCCGTCCTGCAGCAGGCTTCGGAGTGGCAATTCGCCCACGTCGCCGCCCCCCTCCTCGGCGTCGACGACGGCACCGGGGCCTTGAAGGCCTTGGACGTGGCCGACCTGCTGGTGGAGGTGCTGCAGCAGCACCGGTTGCGAGCGACCTTCCCCACCGAGGTATCGTTCGTGGTCGCCAACACGGACGAGCGAGACGTGATTGAAGCTGCCCTCCGCCGCGCGAGCGCTCGCGCCTCGTGAATCGCAAGCAAGCCGGCATCCTGATTCTCATCATCTGGGCGCTGTCGATGGCCTGGCTGGTCCGGCGCGTCTACTTCCAGGCGACCGGCACGCAGCTTGCCAATGCGGCGCTGTCGGTCCAGCCCGGCGCGACGTACTACCGCATCGACGTCGACGGCCATCAGGTCGGGTACACCTCGACCACCATCGATACCCTGGTCGACTCGCTCCGGGTGGTGGACGCAGAGGTGATCGAGACCGCGGTCGACGGCCATCTGAACCGCACCACCACCCGCTCCGAAGCCAAGCTCTCCCGCGCGTTGCGACTCGAGTCCGTCGACGTCAAGTACACGGAAGACGGCCATGCCTACACCGCGTTCGGCCTCTTCACGCAGGACAGCACGATCAAGCTGGCGGT
>DATBBZ010000168.1:0-3579 GCA_036270745.1 Gemmatimonadales bacterium
ATCTCGGTCCTGATCCCGACGAAGTCCGCGACATGCTGAAGGTGGTCGGGTACGGGTCGCTCGACGCCTTCATCGACGCCGTGATCCCCGAAGACATTCGCCTGCGCAGGCCGTTGAACCTCCCCAGTGCCCGGAGCGAACGGGAAGCACTCGCCGTCCTGCGGGCCCTGGCGGCGAAGAATCAGGTCTTCCGGTCCTATATCGGGATGGGATACTCGGACTGCATCACGCCGCCGGTGGTGCTCCGGAACGTGCTCGAGAACCCCGGCTGGTACACCGCCTACACGCCCTACCAGGCGGAAATCGCCCAGGGCCGGCTCGAAGCCCTCCTCAACTATCAGACGATGGTGTCGGATCTGACCGGCCTCGAGGTGGCGAACGCCTCGCTGCTCGACGAGGGCACGGCCGCGGCCGAAGCGATGCACCTCACGGCCGCCGCGACGAATCATGACGGCCCCGGGACCTACTGGATCGACGCCGGCTGTCATCCCCAGACCATCGCCGTCGTGCGCACGCGCGCCGAGGCTGTGGGAATACAGGTGACGGTGGCGGACCCGAAGAGCTTCTCGTTCAAGCCCGGTACTATCGGCTGCCTCGTCCAATATCCGGGCACCGAAGGGGACATCCAGGACTTCCGTTCTCTCGCCGAGAAGGCGCACGGGGCAGGCGCCCTGGTCAGCGCCGCGACCGATTTGCTCGCCCTTACGCTGCTCACGCCCCCCGGCGAATGGGGCGCCGACATCGCGATCGGCAACTCCCAGCGCTTCGGCGTCCCGCTCGGCTACGGCGGTCCGCATGCGGCCTTCTTCGCGACGAAGGACGCGTTCAAGCGCCATCTGCCCGGCCGCATCATCGGCGTCTCCAAGGATCGCGCCGGCCGTCCCGGACTCCGGATGGCCCTCCAGACCCGCGAGCAGCACATCCGTCGCGAGAAGGCGACCAGCAACGTCTGCACGGCGCAGGTCCTGCTGGCCGTAACGGCGAGCATGTATGCCGTCTATCACGGACCGGACGGGATCAGGAAGATCGCGGAGCGCGTGCACGGCCTGACCGCGATCCTCGCGGAGGGGGCCCGCCGCCTCGGCTACAAGATCGGGCACGCCGCCTTCTTCGACACCGTCGTGATCGAAGGCGACGAGGCGAAGATCAAGGAGGTGGTAGCCGGAGCGAAGAGGCGCCGCATCAACTTGCGGCCCCTCGGCGCCACGCGGGTCGGCGTCGCGCTCGACGAAACCGTCGGCCTCGAAGATGTCGAAGACCTGGCCCAGGTCCTCGCGTTGGGTAAACCCCTGCCCTTCAAGCTCGACGACCTGATCGCGGCCGCGAAGAGTGCCATTCCCCAGGGCCTGACCCGGACGTCGCCGTACCTGACCCATCCCGTGTTCCACCGGCACCGGTCGGAGACGGAGATGCTCCGGTATCTCAAGCAGCTCGAGGACCGCGATCTCTCGCTGACCTCGGCCATGATTCCCCTCGGTTCGTGCACGATGAAGCTGAACGCCACGACCGAGATGATTCCCGTGACCTGGCCCGAGTTCGGCCGGATCCATCCCTTCGCACCGCGGGATCAGGCCCAAGGGTACACCGACCTCTTCCGGCAGCTCGAGGAATGGCTGGCCGAGATCACCGGATTTTCCCGCGTGTCGTTACAGCCCAATGCGGGGTCCCAGGGCGAGTTCGCCGGCCTTCTGGTAATCCGCGCGTATCACCGTGCGCACGGGCAGAGCCACCGCACCACCTGCCTCATTCCGCAGTCGGCCCATGGGACCAATCCCGCGAGCGCCGTGCTGGCCGGGATGAACGTGGTGGTGGTGAAGACTGACGCGCAGGGCAACATCGACGTCGCCGATCTCACCGCGAAGGCGGAGGAGCACAAGGACACGCTCGCCGCGCTGATGGTGACGTATCCGTCGACCCACGGTGTGTTCGAGGCGTCCATCCGCGAGATCTGCAAGATCGTTCACGCGCACGGCGGCCAGGTCTACATGGACGGCGCCAACATGAACGCGCAGGTCGGCCTCTGCCGGCCCGGCGACTTCGGCGCGGACGTGTGCCACCTGAATCTCCACAAGACGTTCTGCATCCCGCATGGCGGCGGCGGCCCGGGGATGGGCCCTATCGGCGTGGCTGCGCACTTGGCCAATCACCTGCCGGATCATCCCGTCGTGCCGCTGGGCGTCTCGGAGAGCTGCGGCACGATTTCGGCCGGTCCCTGGGGCTCCCCCAGCATCCTGCCGATCTCGTGGGCGTATATCGCCATGATGGGGAAAGAAGACCTCCCCGAAGCGACCAAGCTCGCCATGCTGTCCGCGAACTACATCGCCCGGCGGCTGGCGGGACACTACGACCTGCTCTACGCCGGCAAGAACGGGCTCATCGCGCACGAGTGCATTCTCGATACGCGGCCCTTCAAGCAGTCGGCGGGCGTGGAAGTCGAGGACATCGCGAAGCGGATCATCGACTACGGATTCCACCCGCCCACGGTCTCGTTCCCCGTCGCGGGTACGCTGATGGTCGAGCCCACCGAGAGTGAGCCGAAGGTGGAGCTGGACCGCTTCTGCGACGCGCTGATCGCGATCCGCAACGAGATCCGGGAAATTGAGCGCGGCGAAGCGGACCGGGAGGACAACCTGCTGGCCAACTCGCCGCACCCGCTGGCGGATCTCCTCGCCGATGAGTGGAAGCATCCGTACTCGCGGGAGCGGGCGGCCTTCCCGTCCGCGGCGACGCGCGCCCACAAGGTGTGGCCGACCGTCAGCCGGATCGACGGCGCGTACGGAGACCGGAATCTCGTTTGCACCTGCCCCCCGCTCGAAGCCTACGCAGCGGTGTCGTCCTAGACGTCTAGACGTCTAGACGTCCAGGAAAGGCGGCTGAACCGTAGGTATGAGCTGGTCCGTCATCGTTGAGCCCGATGGACACTGCGGAGCCATGAACATGGCGGTCGACCAGGCGCTGCTCGACGACGCCGGTCGATTGGGCCACGCGTACCTCCGGCTGTACCGCTGGACCCCCCCGTGCCTCTCCTTCGGACGTAACGAGCCGGCCCTCACCCGATACGATCGCGCGGAAATCGAACGCCGCAGGATCTCGGTGGTGCGCCGGCCGACGGGCGGCCGTGCCGTGTGGCACGACGTCGAGCTCACCTATGCGGTCGCCGCACCCATCACGCTCTTCGGAACGCTCGCCGAGGGATACCGGGTCATCCATGAACGAATCGCGGCGGCGTTAGGCACTTTGGGCGTCGCGGCCTCGGTGGCCCCCGCCGTCCGCACCGCCGGAGTCGCTGCCGGCGCGTGCTTCGCGTCCGCGGTCGGCGGCGAAGTGATCGGCGCCGGGAAAAAAGTCGTGGGCTCGGCGCAGGTCCGTGCCGGCGGCGCGTTCCTGCAACACGGATCCTTCCTGCTCGACGGGTCCCAGGAGTTGGTGCGGTCGGTCACCCGGGGCTCCGCACCAGCGGGCGGGGAGACGACCGTGCGAGCGTTGACCGGACGGCTGGTGTCGTTCGCCGAGGTCGCGCAGGCCATCGTGTCGTCCTGGGCACCATCGCCCGAGCCCGCGCCCGCTCGATTCGTCCCA
>DATBBZ010000169.1:0-4657 GCA_036270745.1 Gemmatimonadales bacterium
CCGAGGAACTGTGCGAGATCACCATGGATGCGCGCCATCGACAAGTCGATGGTGTCGGCGAGCTCGTCGAAGGACAGCGTGATGGACCGAGCGCCACCGGTCGGTACTCGCCAGGTCGTCTTGTCCGCCCGATCCCAGAACAGCGCCCGCCCCGACGCGTCCTTCGCGTCGAAGTGACGAACGAAGCGTGCGTAGTTCTGGATTTCGTAGTTCCCCGGACTCCAGGCCGGCAGCGCGACGTACAGCGTATCGATCCCGGAGACGGGGAACGTCGCCTCGACGTGGAACAGCTTGGTCGTGGGATCGGGAATCGAGACCTGATAGCGGACGGTCTGTGCGGAGAGCGGCAGGGCGACGAGGGCAAACAGTAGTTGGCGCACGATTTGGGGCTCCGGTCTGGGAGACAATTCGCGGGAAATGGGCTTAAAACGATGCGGCCCCGACGTTTAGTCGGGGCCGGTGGTTTCATTGCTGCGCCGAACGGTGCTTAGGATGGGACTTCCTGCCCGCTGGCGTCCGCGACCATCGCGCGCAACTCCTTGCTGGGCTTGAAGACAGGCACTGGCCGAGCTGCCACTTCTACCGGATCCCCGGTGCGAGGATTCCGGGCCATGCGCGTCTTCCGCTGACGGATTTTGAAGGTGCCAAAGCCGCGTATCTCAATGTTATGCTGCTCAGATAGCGCCGCCTTGACCGCGTCCAAAAAGGAATCGACCACGCGGGCGCAGTCCTTCTTTGAGATCAAAGGACCGGCGGTACGCGCGATTTGGGCGGTCACCTTCTCGACCAGATCAGCCTTCGTCATCCGTTCCCCCTGAGGGCACAAGGGTCCCAAGACCGGGGGGCATATTACGAGCTAGCCTGTTGACTGTCAAGAGCTTGGAGGAACTCTCGGAAGTGTCCTTGGGCGTCATGTGGGCCGGGAGAAGCCTCCGGATGGTACTGGACGGCGAAAATCGGGGCTTCCCGGTGCCGGACCCCTTCGACCGTCCCGTCGTTGAGGTTGAGGTGAGTGACCTCAAGTGACTTCGCACCCGGTACTCCCCCGGTATCGCCCTTCACGGCAAAACCGTGGTTCTGCGATGTGATAAGTACTTGTCCCGTCTTCACATCCCGCACCGGATGGTTCCCTCCTCGGTGCCCGTAAGGGAGCTTCACCGTTTCTCCGCCCAGCGCCAGGCCCAGCAGCTGGTGCCCGAGGCAGATCCCGAAGATGGGAAGCGTGCCGTCGGCCAGGGCGCGGATGGAGTCGATGGCGTACCCCACGGCTGCCGGGTCGCCGGGGCCATTCGAAAGGAAGACGCCATCAGGCTTCAACTCGCGGACCTGGCCCGCGGTGGTTGCCGCGGGGACGACCGTGACGCGGCAGCCATTCTGTACGAAGAGCCGGAGAATATTGCGCTTCATCCCGAAGTCGTACGCGACCACGTGATGCGTCGCGTCCTTCGGCCCCTCGGTGTAGGGCGCGGCGATCGTCGCCTTACTCGCGAGATCGAGGCCGTTCATGTCAGGTGCCGCGGCCAGCAGGTGGCGTACCTCGTCCGAAGGCTTATCGCCGAGCGCGAGGGCGCCGCGCATCGCGCCCTTCGAGCGGATGTGTCGCGTGAGCTGACGGGTATCGACGTCCGAGATCAGCGGGACCTGCGCGTCGGCCAGCCACTCGAGCAGCGGGCCAGTGGCGCGCCAGTTGGAGGGCTGGACCGACAGCTCGCGGACCACGACTCCCGCCACGTGGGGGCGGTCCGACTCCACGTCCTCAGGATTGATGCCGTAGTTGCCGATCATCGGCGCCGTCATGACCACGAGCTGTCCGAGATACGAGGGGTCGGTGAAGACCTCCTGGTATCCGCTCAGATTCGTGGTGAAGACGACTTCAGCGCACGTGGCCTCGAACGGGAGTGGCGCAGTTCCGGGGAACCAGGCGCCATCCTCGAGGAGCACGTAAGCCGATTTCAGATCAGGGGCGCGGCGTGGGGGGAGGGGACTGCGCGGGTTGCGACGGCGTCGTCGGTGCGGGCGTGCTCTGGAGCGGCAGCGGCGCCGGCTGCTGCGCCGGCGCTTGAATCTGGCCCTGCAGCACCGAGCGCGGAGCGGCGTTATGCGAAGACATGAACGCCAGCACCAGCGCGAGGAACAGGAAGATGCCGGAGCACCACCAGGTCATCTTGGTGAGTAGCGTAACCGTCTGGCGGCCGCCCATGAACATGTCGGTGCCCGCACCGCCGCCCAGGGACGCGAGTCCGCCGCCTTGACCGGCCTGGAGGAGAACCGCGGTGCCGAGGATGAGGGCGTCGAGCAGCAGCAGGACGAGAAAGAAGGTGTACATGTCGGGGCGTATGATACCTAGGGGGCGCCGGTTCGCACAAGTTGTGCCCAGCCATCGGGTTCCAGCGAGGCGCCCCCCACCAAAACCCCGTCGATTTCCGTCTCACCCAACAGCGCGCCAATGTTCCCCAGGTTCACGCTCCCTCCGTACAGGATCTGAGGGTGCGGCGCGCCGTGCCCTGCCAACCAGGTGCGGATCTCCCGGTGCACCGTCCCGGCATCCTGCGGGGTCGCGTTCCGCCCGGTCCCGATGGCCCAGACCGGCTCGTAGGCGAGAACCACCTGGGCGACCTCGCCCGCGCTGAGACCGTCCAGGGCTCCAGCCAGCTGCCTGGTGACGACCGCCAGCGTATTCCCTGCTTCCCGCTCCTTCAGCTCTTCGCCCACGCACAGCATGGGGGTCAATCCCGCTGCGAGCGCGGCCCGTACCTTCCGGGCCGTATGCGCGTCGGTCTCGCCGAAGATCTTCCGGCGCTCGGAGTGACCGACGAGCGTCGCCCGGGCACCGGCCTGCGCGACGATGCCGGGCGACACCGCCCCCGTGAACGCGCCCTTCGCCTCCCAATGGATGTCCTGTGCGCCGACCCGAAGGTCGGCACGGCCCTTGATGGCACCCGCCACTGCTTCGAGGGATGCCGCGGGCGGGAAAAACCACACTTCACGTCCCGGGAGCGGGAGGGACTTGGCGAGGAAGGTGGCGCAGTAGGTCCGGGCATCGGTGGGCCCGAGGTGCATTTTCCAGTTGGCGGCGAAGAGAAGGTTCTTCACGCGTCGTCGAGCGCGACGACACCCGGGAGCGGCTTCCCTTCCAGGAACTCGAGGGACGCGCCACCACCGGTGGAGACATGCGAGAGCTTGTCCTCGAGTCCGGCCACGGCGGCCGCGGAGTCTCCTCCGCCCACGATCGTCACCGCGCCCTTCGCGCCCGCTTCGACGAGCGCATTGGCCACCGCGCGCGTGCCGGCGTCGAACGGCGGCGTCTCGAAGACCCCCATGGGGCCATTCCACAACACTGTCTTGGCCTTGATTATCCGCGCCCGGAAGTCGGCGGCGGTCACCTGATCGATGTCGAATACCGCCCATCCCGCCGCGATCCCGTCCGCAGCCACGCTCTTCCGCTCGGCACTCCGCTCGAGCGCCGGCGCAATGACGGCGCCCCGCGGGAGGATCAGTTTCTTCCCGGCCGTGGTCAGCAGCGCCTTCGCGAGGTCGATCCGGTCGCGCTCCACGAGTGACGACCCGACTTCGAATCCCATCGCGGCGAAGAACGTGCAGGCCATCGCACCGCCGATCAGCACTTCGTCCACGCGCGGCAGCAGCGACTCGATCACGTCGATCTTCCCCGAGATCTTGGCCCCGCCGAGCACCGCGACGAACGGCTTCTTGGGAGACGCGAGCGCCTCGCCCAGGTACTTGAGCTCCCGCTGCATGAGGAACCCGGCGACGGCGGGTGTGAGGAGATGTGCCACCGCCTCGGTGGAGGCATGCGCCCGGTGGGCCGATCCGAACGCGTCATCGACGTAGAAGTCTCCCAATGCAGCAAACGTCTTGGCCAGCTCCGGATCGTCCTTTTCCTCGCCGGGCCAGAAGCGCGTGTTCTCCACCAGCGCCACGGCGCCGCGCGGCAGGCGTTTGGTGGTCGCGACTCCCGCGGCCGGATCGGCGATGAACTCAACCGGCGCGCCGAGGAGCGTTTCGAGTGTGGGAGCCACTTGCTTGAGCGAATACTGCGGCTCGGGCCCGCCCTTCGGGCGTCCCAGGTGCGACAGCAGGACCACGCGGGCTCCGCCGTCACGCAGGTATTTGATGGTGGGCAACGCAGCCCGGATGCGGGTGTCGTCCGTCACGGTGCCGTTCTTCAGGGGCACGTTGAAGTCGACGCGCACCAGGGCCCGCTTGCCGTCGAGCGCCTCCTTGGGGAGGTCGCTCAACGCCCGTTTGGTCACTGCGTGGATCCGATGTACGAAAGCAGGTCGACGCAGCGCGCCGAGTAGCCCATCTCGTTGTCGTACCAGCTGGTGATGTGGAGCAGCTTGCCGTCGATCACCGCGGTGGAGGGAGCGTCCACCACGCTCGAGTAGAGGGAGCCGATGTAGTCGTGGGAGACCAGGGGTTCATCGGAGACGGCCAGGAAGCCCTTGAGGGGCCCGCCGGCCGCAGCGGCCTTGAAGGTCTGGTTGACCTCCTCGACCGTCGTCGCCTTCGCCACCTCGGCGATCAGCTCCACTACCGACACGTCGGGGGTCGGGACCCGCAGCGAGATCCCGTCGATCTTGCCTTTCACCTCCGGAATCACGAGGCTCGTGGCCTTGGCGGCACCGGTCGTGGTCGG
>DATBBZ010000170.1:0-4773 GCA_036270745.1 Gemmatimonadales bacterium
GTGTCCACGAAGAAGATCGTGTCCCCGGCGAGCTTGGTGACGACCGAGTATCCGTGATCGAAGCCCAGGCCTGGCAGCGTGTCCCAATAGATCGACGTGGGCAGCAGCGCGTTCCCGAAGGCGTCCAGCGCATTGGTCACCACCGCGCCGACGTGGCCCGACGCCGTGAAGACCGCGGTATCCTGCGACGGGAGGATGTTCCCTTGCGTCACTCCGGGGACGTACTTCCAGTGCTCCGAGACCATCGGTCCCGGGAATACGTTGACGAAGATGTGCGTACTGCTCGCGCCGCTCGTCGCCGTCCCCGTGTCGAGTTTGGCGGCAGTCGACAGGCTCCAGCCGGCCCCGACTCGGCCGCCGAGGTCGGTGGGCGAGCTCCCGGTAACGGTGCCAGATCCCGGCGCCGCCCCCCACGAGACGACCTGGCCCACGACGCCGCGGCCGACAGTGTCGAGCGCCCGGATCCGGATCGAATCGGGCAGCGGCTGGCCCGCCTGCAGGCTGCAACAGAACACCAGCGAGTCCGCCACCGGCCGGACCGCCGCGAACGCGCCCACTGGGAAGTGGGGTCCGGTCGCGAAGGGCAGATACCGCACGCCGTACGCGGCCGTATCCAGCAGCGTCCGCCCCAGCGAATCGCTCGCGCTGAACGCCACCAGACCGGGTCCCGAGACGTCGCCCCACCAGTTGTTGGTCGCGTCTACGGAGTCGAGCCTGCCGTTGGCGTTGAAGATCGAGACGGAGTCGCCGGTCGCGCGGTACTGATAAATGTCCGACAAATTGACCTGGAGGTCGCCGCCCGACCCCGCCTTGAAGGTGGCGGGGTTGCCGTAGAACTGCCCGTGCGTGACCACGACCACACCCGGGAGCGACTGTTGCGTCGCGTCGAGGGCGAAGGTGAGCGAATTCCGGACCGTGATGCTGTCGAGCACCAGATTCCCGGAGAGCGTGCCGGCGACGTGGATCGCCCCATTGATGATCGTGATGCACTCGAGACCGAGCGAGCAGTTGATGAAGCGGAACCCGGCGCCGTCCACCGTGACGTTCCGGAGACTCGTGTCGGCCACCGTGTTCAGGTAGTTGATCCCGCGCCACGGCAAGCCCCCTGGCGTGGCCTGGAACAAGATGGGCGCCGTGTCCGGTGCGATGGCGTGCAGGCTCCCCGACGCCGCCGCCGTGTCCCCGATGGCGATCGCGGCGGTGGCGTCGAACGACACGGAGTCGCCCATCGCCACGTTCAACGTGCCGAAGCCGCCGATGCTGATCGGGGCGAGCACCCGCCAGGGGACACCCCGCACTCGGGGGAGTGTCACGGTCTGGCCCAGGACGGTGCCGCCCTGCAGCAGCAGGGTGTCGTGCGTGTTGCCGCTCCAGCCGTCGGTGCCGGCGTAAATGGCGGGAAGCGCGCCGAGCGGGAGCGTGGCAGGATAGAGCCCGCTCGCGGAGAACTGACTCTGCGCCACGGAATCGGCCGATGACAGCGTGGTGGTGAGGCCGGTGAAGATGCCCAACCCCGTGATCGTGCTGCCCAGCGCCGTGTCCCCGACCAGGCGGACACCGGGGGTCTCGTACGCAATCCCGAACCCGGTAGTGGACGCGATCATCGACCCGTAGACGTGCACACCACCCCCGGAGCCCGTCACGATGATGCCGGCTGCGTTGTTCGGGGACGCGGTGCTACCGTTGGTCGACAAGAACGCGTTTCGGATCACGAGCTCATTCGCGGTCGGATTCCGCACCAGGATGCCTGCCCGGCGGGCGGTGTACCCCGGGACCGAGTCGCCCGCATACTGGAGCTGGAGGCCCACGATGGTATCGGGTGCGGCGAGACGTCCGAACTCGAGCCCCGTCCAGCTCCCCGGAGCCGTTGTCGCCGACGTCAGGATGGCGCGGTTCGCTGATCCGGTCGACAGTGTCTTGAGCAGTCCCTGCCTGGTCCCGGTGGAGTCCCCGATCACGATCCCCGACTGACTGAAGAAGCTCACCACGACGTTCGAATCGAGCGTCAGGGTCTGCCCCGCCGCGGATCCGATCGAGAGCATGCCGTGAATCAGGTATTGTGCGGCCGGCGGCTGCCGGACGAGGGTGAACGCCGCCACACTCGAATCGGGGTTCCCGGCGGCCCCACCGGCATCCACGATGATCGCATCCAGGCCATTCTGGGCGATCGAATCCTGGAGGCCGAAGTGCGGCAGGTTCAGGGCCGAAATCTCGACGGCGTCGCTGTTGCCCCCGATGAACCTGTTGGCCACCGCGTTCGCCAGGAACGGCCCGGAGGGCCCCGGCGGCCCCATCAAGAGGCCGAGGCTCCCGGCGTGACGCACGGCCGTGCTGTCGAGCGTCAGGATGCCGGCGTTGATGGCTTCGATACCCGGTCCGGCCTGGATGGTGTCCACTTCACTCCGGCGTACCGTAAGCGTGCCGCCCCACAGATTGATCCCGATGTTCTGGCACGCGCGCACGTGGAGGCTGTCCACGACCAGTGCGGCACCACTCTGGTTCACGCTCAACACGCAGGCTTGAATCACCGGATTGGTACGGGTCCCGCCCGCGCCCTCGATCAGGACATGGGTCCAGGTCGTCGGCGCCAGAAGCCGTTGGACTTCGATGCCCTTCCAGAATCCGAAGCGAACACCATTCGAGTCCGTGGTCATGATGATCGGCTGGAGTGCGGTGCCCGCGAGTGACAGGCCGCCCGCCTGCGCCGCCGCGGTGTCGCCGACCTGGAGGCCCGACGCGGTGTCGAACTTCACCACGGCGCCCGGCTGGATCGTCAGGGTCGCACCATTCGCGATCTTCAGATATCCCTGAACGATGTGCGGGCCTCCGATCGCGGTCCACGTCGAGTCCGCGAGAATGTTCGACACGTGCACTGTCGTGTTGACGCGAAGGGTCGGCAGCGCCGAGGTCACCGGCGTCCCACCGATGGTCGCGCCGACGGACACCACCGACCCGGCGTTCAATCCGATGAAGATCGCCTGATAGGTCCCGTTCCCGAGATCCGTGGTGGCCCCGATGTTCCCGGTGCTGGTGCCGCCCGAGATGTTGAACACCACCGTGAGCCCGCCTTTGCCGAGCAGGTTCCCGGCCGCGTCCCGCGTCGTCAGCCGCAGGGTGTCCACCCCACCCGCCGCCACCACGCTGTCGGACACCGACACGGTCGACGTGACGGCGGACGCCGGGCCCGGGAACACCAGCATCGTCGGCTTGGCGGTGATGACCGGGCTGCCGTTGATCGTCGCCTTGATCGAGTCGCGCGTACCGGCCAGGACGCCCGCGAACCGCGCGGTGTCGGTGCCCGAGCCCGCGTAGGCGGCGGGCGTCGGCACGAACGTTCCGGTCGACGTCCCGGTGACGGTCGAGAACACCACCGTCCCGCCGGGCGTGGTCAAGGCGTTCCCGGCCGCGTCCTTCATCTGCAGGGTGAAGAGGACGCTGGCGCCCGAGGCGATGCTGTCCACCGGCGCCGTAACGACCGAAGTCGCCGCGGACGCGGCGCCCGGAGTGACCGTCACCGTCGGCAAGGTGGAGCTCACCGTCACACCGTTGATCGTGGCGTGCATCGTGGTCGCCGTGCCCGACAGGAGGCCGTGGAAGACGCCTGAGTACGTGCCGTTTGCATGGTCGGTCGTCGGGCCGACGGTGCCGGTGCTGGTGCCGCCCGAGTCGAAGAAGACGACTGTGAGGCCGCCCACCGTCAGATTGATCCCGGCACTGTCCTTGGCCTGCAAGTGGACCACGCCGGAGTCCCCCGAGGCCAGCGTCGCGCTGTCCACCGTCACCACCGACTGCGAGGTGATGAGGTTGCCGAGGACCACGGTGATCGACGGTGCGGCCGAGGTGACCGACGTGCCGCCGATGGTAGCATGGACGGCTGTCGCGGTCCCCGGCACCAGCGCGATCAGCGTGTCCGTGTAGCTCCCGTTGCCGTTGTCATGCGCGCTGGGCGTGCCCAGCGAGAGCGAGCTGGTACCACCCGCCAGCGAGAACACGACGGCGAGACCACCCGAGGTCAGCGTATTCCCCGCCGCGTCCTTCGCCAGGAGCGTCACGATGCTGTGGGCGCCGACCGCCACGGAGCCCTGGCTCACGCCGACGACCGACGTCGCGACCGACGCCGCCCCGGGCACGACTTGAATCGTCGGCGAGGTCGACGTGACGTTCTGCCCGCCGATGGTTGCGCTGATGGTCGTCGCGGAGCCGGCGAGCACACCGGTGAAGACCGTGGCGTACTTCCCGCTCCCCAGGTTGACCGTGCCGGAGAGATTCCCGGTGCTGGTGCCGCCGGCTTTGTTGAAGACGACCGTCTGCGGGCTCGCGATGGCGTTCCCGTTCTGGTCCTTGGCCGTGAGGATCACCGAGTCCTGGAGACCCGAGCTGTCGAGCGCGACGGCCGCCACCAGGACCGATTGCGCGAGACTCACGGCGCCCGGAACGACCCGCAAGAGCGGCAGCGGCGAAGTCACCGGGAGGCCGCCGATCGTCGCGTGCACCGTGTCCGGCGTCCCGACCAGCGTACCCGTGAAGGTGGCCGTGTAGGTCCCGTCGGCATGATCGGTGACGGCGGACAACGCACCGGTGCTCGTCCCTCCCGACACCGTGAACGTCACGACCGAGCCACCCGTCGTGAGCGCGTTGCCGTATTGATCGCGCGCGTGCAGCGTGACGGTGCCCGCGGTCCCTGACAGCAGGCTGTCCGCGACCAGCGTGACGAGGGACTTGGCGGTGGAGATCGCCCCGGCCAGCCCGGTCGCCGTGAAAACATGGGTCAGG
>DATBBZ010000171.1:0-2337 GCA_036270745.1 Gemmatimonadales bacterium
CGACCCGGGTACTCTCTCCAAGGCCGTGCTCACCGGGATGCTGCGGGACTCCCTCAAGTTCAAAGGCCTGGTGGTCACCGACGCGCTGACGATGGGGGCCATCGTGAGCAAATACGGCGCGGGGGAGGCCACGGTGCGGGCCTTCCTCGCCGGCTCCGATCTCCTTCTGATGCCGGCCGACCCCGACTCCGCGATGGCGTCGATGACCCAGGCGGTGGTGTCGGGCCGGATCACGCCGGCGCGGCTTGACTCATCCCTCCACGCGGTGCTCGAGACCAAGTACAAGCTTGGCCTCTTCACCCGGCGCACGGTGCCGCTCGAATCGATCATGAGCATCGTCGGCAGCAAGGCGACTCAGGATCAGGCGGACGACATCGCAGCCCGGGCCCTCACCCTGGTGCGCGACACGACGGGCACGCTGTGGTCGGTGAGACGCCGTCGTTCCAAGATCGCGCTGATCGCCTATGGAGATGAGCTGAACGGCTCCGTTGGTCAATTGTTGAGCACCGAGCTGCGCACCGGCGGCGACACCATCGAGTACTTCCGGCTCTGGCCCATGTCGGGACCGGCGAGCTACGACTCGGCGCGCACGGTGCTGGCCCGGGCGAACACCGCCATCTTCGCGTCGGTGGTGCGGCCCCTGTCAGGGCGCGGCACCATCGCGCTCCCCGACTCGTTAGCGCGGCTCATCACGGTGACCGACTCCGCCAAAGCGACCATTCTCATCTCCGTCGGGAGCCCCTACCTCCTGGATCAGGTCCCGACGGCGCACTCGTACCTCCTCGGCTGGAGTGACCCGCGAGCGGTGGAGCGAGCCCTCGGCGATGCCTTGCTCGGGAAGACGTCCATCGGAGGTCACCTGCCCATCCGCGTGCCGCCGTACGGCGTCGGTTGGGGAATCACGCTCGCTCCGGGGATGCCGTGCGACTGTACGCGGCGCTGATACTCGCGTGGGCCGTCGGGGCCGTTGCGTGCCGGCCCCCCGCGGTTCCGGAGCCCGTCAGCACCGGGATTCCGGAGGCGTCCCCTGCGAGTCTCGGCTTCGACAGCACCCGGCTCGACAGCGTGACGGCGTATCTCAGAACGCAGGTCGACAGTGCGTTTCCGGGGGCCACCGTCGCGATCGGACGCCATGGACGGATGGCCCTGGTCGCCGCCGTCGGCCACTACTCCACCACCGACGCCCGCCCGGTGACCCCGCAGACGCTCTACGACCTCGCGTCACTCACCAAGGTGGTGGGTTGGACCACGGCGTGCATGCAGCTCGTGGATCAGGGACGGCTCGATCTGGATGCGCCGGTGTCCCGATACGTGCCGGAGTTCCGGGGCCCGCAGAAGGATCAGGTGAAGATCCGGAACTTGCTGACCCACACCGCCGGATTCCCCCCCGACCTTCCCCTCTGGCAGGACACCGGAAACCGAGAACAGGCCTTCGCGCTGGCCGATACCGCACCGTTGGCCAACCCGCCCGGCACGACCTACGTGTACTCGGACGTCAGCGCCATCATCGGCGAACAGGTGATCGAGCGGATCACCGGCGGGCGGCTGGATCAGTATCTGGCCGGGCACGTGTTCGGACCCCTGGGCATGATGGCGACCCGCTACCTCCCGCCGGCCAGCTGGAAGCCGATGATCGCACCGACCGAGATCGACACGATTCTGCGGCACCGGCTCATCTGGGGCACCGTGCATGACGAGAGCGCGGACCGGCTGGGCGGCGTGTCCGGAAACGCAGGGCTCTTCTCGAACGCCCTCGACCTTTCGCGCTTCGCCGCCATGCTCCTCGCCGGCGGCGCCTGGGACTCCCTCACCATCGTGCACGCTGAGACGATCGCCGAGTTCACGCGGCGCCAGGATTTTCCAACGGGCTCCTCGCGCGCATTGGGATGGGACACGCCCTCTCCGCCCTCGAGCGGGGGAACCCGGATGAGCGACCACGCGTTTGGGCATACGGGGTACACGGGGACGTCCATCTGGATCGATCCAGGACGGGACCTGTTCGTGATTCTCTTGACCAACCGGGTGAACCCGACCCGGGCGAATCTCCGGATCGCGAAGGTGCGGCCCGCAGTCGCGGACCTCGTCGCGCAGGCGTTGACGCACCCGGAGCTCTGAGACGTTGACACGCTAGAGCCGCCTTCCTAAGTTGCGGCAGGACAGGAGGAACCACCGAGATGACCACGACGCAACAGACGCCGGTGACCCTTACGCTGACCGACCGGGCGGCCGAGGAAGTGCGGAAGTTCATGGCCGAAGAGAAGGTGCCGGCGGAGACCGCGGGACTGCGCATCGGCGTGATGCCGGGCGGGTGTTCCGGCTTCAAGTACAGCCTCAACA
>DATBBZ010000172.1:0-2621 GCA_036270745.1 Gemmatimonadales bacterium
GATCCCCCCGCATGCCCTCGAGAGCATGCAGGAGATCAAGAAGGCGGCTGAGGGCGCCGCCGGATTGACCAAGCAGCTGTTGGCGTTTTCCCGCCAGCAGGTGCTCCAGCCGCAGATCCTGGACGTCAATTCGGTGGTCCAGTCCACCCAGAAGCTCTTGAACCGGCTCATCGGCGAGGACGTGAAGCTCATCACCAATTTTGCACCCGACTTGGGGGTCGCGCGCCTCGACCCGGGCCAGGTCGGCCAGATCATCATGAACCTCGCGGTGAACGCCCGGGACGCGATGCCGACGGGCGGGATCCTCACCATCGAGACCGCGAACGTCGAGATGGACCTCACGTACGTCCGTGGGCACCCGGTGGCCCAGGCCGGGCACTACGTGATGCTCGCCGTGTCCGACAACGGGATCGGGATGGACGCCTCGACCCAGGCCAGGATTTTCGAGCCGTTTTTCACCACCAAGGAAACCGGGAAAGGCACCGGCCTGGGGCTCGCCACCGTGTACGGGATCGTGAAGCAGTCGGGTGGGTTCATCTGGGTGTACTCGGAGCCTTCCCGCGGCACCAGCTTCAAGATCTACTTCCCCCGCATCGCCGATTCTCCCGCCGAGCCCGGGAACGACTCCGCAGCGGCGTCGCCGGCGCCGCGCGGCACCGAAACGGTCCTGGTGGTCGAGGATGTCACGGCGGTCCGCGGCGTCGCGCGGGAGATGCTCGAGCGGTCCGGCTACCGCGTGCTCGATGCCGCGAATGGGGACCAGGCCCTCCGGGTCGCGGCCAAGCATTCGGGCCCGATCGATCTCCTGCTCACCGACGTCGTGATGCCCGGGATCTCGGGACGCGTGCTCGCGAAGCAGCTCGCCGACCTCCGCCCCCAGATGCGCGTGCTGTACATGTCGGGATACACCGACGATGCCGTGGTCAATCACGGCATGCTGGAGCCGGGCATCAGTTATTTGCAGAAACCGTTCACGCGTGACGGACTGGCGCGGAAGGTGCACGAAGTGCTTCGGAGTCCCCGGACGTAAGTCCCACTTGGCGCGTTTTCCGAAGGCCCGGTAGCTTCCCGCGCCTATGAGTTCACTCCTGCGCCGCCTCAAGCTCAGTCACTGGATTTTCATCGCCATGGTGGTGGGCTTCTTCTTCGGAGCCTTCGCGCCTAGCGCGGCGGCGGCCCTCCAGCCGCTCGCAACGATCTTTCTCCGGCTGATCAAGTCCCTGATCGTGCCTTTGATCTTCTCAACGCTCGTAGTCGGGATCGCGGGGCATGGAGACGACCTCAAGGCCGTTGGCCGGCTCTTCCTCAAGTCGATGATCTACTTCGAAGTCGTCACGACACTCGCTCTGGTCGTCGGGCTCGCGGTTGTGAATGTGATCAAGCCCGGCGTCGGCGTGACACTCCTTCCAGGCGCGCCGCCGGTCGGCGCTCCACCAACTGCTTCAGGGATCCTCGAGCACTCGTTCCCTCAGAGCTTCTTCGAAGCCGCCTCGGGGAACGAAGTTCTGCAGATTGTGATCTGGACGGTGATCTTCGCCGTCGCATTGACTCAGGTGAAGGCACCGGTGAAGGCGCGAATGGTTGAGCTGTGCCATGACTTGTCCGACGTGATGTTCAAGTTCACCAACGTCGTGATGCTCTACGCGCCCATCGGGGTTGGTGCCGCACTTGCCGCAACGATCGGTCGCACGGTCGGAGCACAGCATGGTGTGGCCGCGGCGTTAAAGGCGATTGGTCCGCTACTCACCCTTGTTCTCACGCTTTACCTGGCCCTCGTCATTTTCGGCCTAGTCGTCCTGCTGCCGGCAGCGCTCGTAGCCCGGGTGCCGGTGCTCCGCTTTGTGCGTGCCGTGGCCGAGCCGTGGATGATCGCGTTCTCCTCGGCCTCGTCCGAGGCCGCGCTCCCTCTGGCGATGGAGCGCATGGAAGAACTGGGCGTCCCGAAGAAGATCGTGGCGTTCGTGATTCCAACGGGGTACAGCTTCAACCTGGATGGAAGCACGCTCTACCTCGCGGTCGCGTCCATCTTCGCGGCCCAGGCTGCCGGAATCCACATGTCGCTGGGCCAACAACTCTTCATGATGCTGACCCTGATGCTGACCAGCAAAGGCGTCGCGGGCGTTCCCCGGGCGTCGCTGGTCATCCTGGCCGGCACCCTGGGGACGTTTCATCTCCCTGTGGAAGCGGTGACGACGATTTTTGGCGTAGATGTGCTGATGGATATGGCGCGGACATCGATCAACGTCGTGGGAAACTGCCTGGCGACGGTGGTTACCGCGCGCTGGGAGGGAGAGTTCGGACCACCGGCTTAGCGTGATGGGGATTACAGCCCACGCACCGAGCCAAGGTGAAACGATATAAGATGCGCTTTTTCCGTAGGCCCCCCCCTCCGGGCCTCCGTGTGGCGGCCTGGCTCGGCCTCGCGACCGTCTACATCGTCGCGGGGAAGCTCGGGCTCGAGCTGGCCTTTCTGGTGCCCAGCGCCACGCCCGTCTGGCCCCCCACTGGTATCGCCCTCGCCGCATTGCTCCTCTATGGACGATGGCTCTGGCCGGCGGTCTTTGCCGGGGCGTTCGTAGTGAACCTGACGACGGCCGGAACGGTATGGACCTCCCTGGCCA
>DATBBZ010000173.1:0-13254 GCA_036270745.1 Gemmatimonadales bacterium
GGCTCCGAAACCGGGCGAGCGGGTCACGGTGGCGATCTTCACGGCGGGCGAGCTCGTGAAGGTGACCGGCGTGACCAAGGGCCGCGGCTTCCAGGGCGTGGTGCATCGGCATCACTTCGGCGGCGGCCCCGAGACGCACGGCAACACGCGGCACCGCAAACCCGGCTCTATCGCCCCGGGGACCGACCCGTCGCGCATTATCAAAGGCAAGCGGATGCCGGGCCACATGGGCGCGCGCCGCTTCACCGAGCTCGGCCTCATCGTCGTCCGGGTGGACGCCGAGCGCAATCTCCTCTTTGTGCGCGGCGCGGTGCCGGGGCCGATGAACGGCCTGCTCACCGTACGCAAGCAGGGAGGCCGGAGCCGCCATGATTGAGGCCCCGCACTACTCGGCCGCCGGCGCGAAGCAGTCGAAAGCCGTCAGCTTGCCGGAAACCCTATTCGATGGAACGGTCAACGAGCCGGTCTTGCACCAGGCCGTGATCACGTTCCTCGCGAACCAGCGCCAGGGCACGCATCAGACCAAGACCCGGCACTTCGTGACCGGCGGCAACCAGAAGCCGTGGCGGCAGAAGGGCACCGGCCGCGCCCGTCAGGGCTCGAGCCGCGCCCCGCACTGGCGGCATGGCGGCGTCGCGTTCGGGCCCCACCCCCGGGATTACCGGATGGGGATTCCGAAGAAGGTGCGCCAGCTGGCCAAGAAGTCGGCGCTGAACGCGCGGGCCCGCGAGGGCGCGCTGCTGGTGGTGGACACGCTCAGCTACGAGAAGCCCAGCACCAAGGCGTTCGCGCGGCTCCTGGACCAGCTCGGCGTGGGTGAGAAGAAAGTGCTGATGCTGACGGCCGGAGCGGCCACGGCGCACAACGTGTACCTCTCGGGCCGCAACATCCCGACGGTGCGCGTGCTGCCCTTCGCCGACGCGACGGCGTACGAAATCCTGTGGTCGGACACGGTGGTGGTGGAGCTCGAGGCCCTGAGCGGAACGGAACACGCCGATGTCTGATTACCTGACGACCATCGTCCGCGCCGTGGTGACCGAGAAGTCGTCGGAAGCCTACCAGGCGCGCAAGGAATACGCGTTCGAGGTGCGGAAGGACGCCACGAAGCCGGAGATCAAGTCGGCCATCGAGGTGCTCTTCAAGGTGAGCGTGACCGACGTCCGGACCCTGGTGGTGCGCGCCAAGCGCCGCACCTACGGGCGGACGCAAGGGCGCCGTCCCGCGTGGAAGAAGGCGATCGTGACCCTCCGTGAGGGCGACGCGATCCAGGTCTTCGAGGGCTGATATGGGCATCCGTCAATTCAAGCCGGTGACGCCGGCCACCCGTTTCCGATCGGTCTCGGATTTCGCCGAGGTGACCAAGAGCACCCCGGAGAAGTCCCTGCTCGAGCCGCTCCGCCGGACCGGCGGACGGAACAACAAGGGGCACGTCACCACGCGGCATCAGGGTGGCGGGCACAAGCGGCAGTACCGGCGGATCGACTTCCGTCGTGACAAGGGCGGCGTGCCGGCCCGGGTCGCGGCGGTCGAGTACGATCCCAACCGGAACGCCCGCATCGCGCTGCTCTACTACGTGGACGGCGAGAAGCGCTACATCCTGCACCCCAAGGGCCTGAACGTGGGGGACACGGTGGTGTCGGGGCCGGGGTCGGACATCCGGATCGGCAACGCGATGCCCCTGTTCGAGATCCCGCTGGGCACCGCGGTGCACAACATCGAGTTGAAGATCGGCCGCGGCGGCCAGATGTGCCGCGGCGCGGGCACCAGCGCGCAGGTGATCGCCAAAGAAGGCAACCACGTCACCCTCCGCCTCCGCTCCACGGAAATGCGGATGGTGCGCGGCGAGTGTCTGGCGACGATCGGCGAAGTCGGCAACGCCGAGCACGAGCTGCTGTCCCGCGGCAAGGCGGGCAAGACCCGCTGGCTGGGATGGCGCTCCAAGGTCCGCGGCGTGGCCATGAACCCGGTCGACCACCCGCTGGGCGGCGGTGAAGGCAAGAGCTCCGGCGGGCGTCCCCCGACGTCTCCCTGGGGCAAGCCCGAGGGCAAGAAGACCCGGCACAAGAAGAAGGCGTCCACGAAACTCATCGTGCGCGGTCGCAAGCGCGGGAAGGCGACGCAGTAATGGGACGGAGCGTCAAGAAAGGGCCGTACGTCGAGGAGTCGTTGCGCCTCAAGATCGTGGCCCTGAACGACAAGAACGAGAAGAAGGTCTTCAAGACCTGGTCGCGGCGGAGCACCATCACGCCGGACTTCATCGGCCACACCCTGGCCGTGCACAACGGGAACAAGTTCATCCCGGTGTACGTGACCGAAAACATGGTGGGGCACAAGCTCGGCGAGTTCGCCGCGACGCGACTCTTCCGCGGACACAGCGCGAAGGGGTCGGCGGAGAAGGAAGCCGAAGCGGGCACGCCGCCGACGGAAGCGAAGAAGGAGTAGCCCATGGAAGCCCGAGCGATTCAGACGGCGGTCCGCCAGTCGGCGCGGAAGATGCGCCTGGTCATCGACCAGATCCGGGGCCGCGCGGTTCCGGAGGCGGACGCCATCCTGCGGTTTTCGAAGAAGGCGGCGGCGATCCAGATCCGCAAAGTCCTCAAGTCGGCGGTGGCTAACGCCGAGCGGTCGGCCGAACGGCAGAACGAGCGGCTGGACGTGGACACGCTGCGGGTCCGCTATGCCGTGGTGAACGAGGGCCCGACCCTCAAGCGGTTCACCATGGCGGCGATGGGCCGCGGCACGCCGATCAAGAAACGGACGAGCCACGTGGAAATCCGCGTGGGCGCCGAGACTGTGAAGCCGAAGACTGCGGCGGCTCCGAAGGCGGAAGCTGCCAAGGCGAAGGGGAAGGCCACGAAGGCCGAGGCCAAGACTGACGCGTCCGCGAAGAAGTCTACGCGGGCGGCTAACGCCGGGGCGGCGCCCCGGCGAAAGGGGAAGTAAGTGGGTCAGAAAACACATCCCTACGGGTTCCGGCTCGGGATCGTCAAGCCATGGCGTTCCCGGTACTACGCGAGGCACGACTTCCCCGAGCTGCTCAAGGAAGACGAGCTGATCCGGAAGTACTTGAAGACCCGGCTCTCGCATGCCGCCATCGCCGACATCCACATCGAGCGGAAGCCCGGCAAGGTGACGGTGACCGTGCACACCGGGCGTCCCGGCGTGGTGATCGGCAAGCGGGGAGCGGAAGTCGACAAGCTCCGCGACGAGCTGGCGCAGCTCACCGGCAAGGAAGTCGGCATCAACGTCGAGGAGATCAAGCGTCCCGAGCTCGACGCGCAGCTGGTGGGTGACAGCGTGGTGCATCAGCTCAATCAGCGGATCTCGTTCCGCCGCGCCATGAAGCGCGCGGTGCAGAGCGCGATGCGGATGGGCGCGCAGGGCATCAAGATCAAGTGCGCGGGCCGCCTGGGCGGGGCCGAAATCGCGCGCACCGAGGGCTATCACGAGGGGCGCGTGCCGCTGCACACGCTCCGGGCCGACGTGGATTACGCCACTTCGACCGCGAAGACCACCTACGGCACCATCGGTGTCAAAGTGTGGATCTTCAAGGGCGAGCGGACGGAAGATCTGCACGGCCGGACCTATTCGACGGGCGTCTGAGCGATGCTGGCACCGAAGCGCGTCAAGTTCCGGAAGCGGTTCAAGGGCAACACCAACGGCAATGCCACCCGCGGCAACACCGTGGCATTCGGGCAATACGGGCTCATGTCCCTCGATCCCGGCTGGGTCACCAACCGGCAGATCGAGGCGGCGCGCGTGGCGCTCACCCGCGAGATGAAGCGCGGCGGCAAGGTGTGGATCCGCCTCTTCCCGGACAAGCCGATTACCAAGAAGCCGGCCGAAACCCGGATGGGAAAAGGGAAGGGCAATCCCGAGGGCTGGGTGGCGGTGGTCAAGCCGGGCCGGGTGATGTTCGAGGTGGAGGGTATCGAGGAGAAGCTGGCCCGCGAAGCGCTCGAGCTGGCCGCGGCCAAGCTGCCGCTGAAGACCAAGTTCGTGAAGCGGGAGGAGCGGTAAGATGGCCAAACAGGGGAAGCCGGGCGATCTCCGGGAGCTCAAGACCGAGGAGCTCCAGCAGCAGCTGGCGCAGCTCCGCGAGGAGCGCTTCCGGCTGAGGTTCCGGTCGGCCACCGAGGCCATCGAAAACCCGGTGCAGTTCCGGACGATCCGGCGTCACATCGCGCGGATCGCGACCATTTTGCGGGAAAGGCAGAAGGCATGACGAGGGGCAACCGGAAGGTCCGCACCGGAGTGGTGGTGAGTGACAAGATGCAGAAGACCGTCACGGTCTCCCTGGTCCGTCGCTACGCCCACGCCGTGTATGGCAAGCAGATGACCCGGACCAAGACCGTGGCCGCCCACGACGAGCAGGGCGCCAAGGCGGGCGACACCGTCCGCATCGAGGAGACGCGCCCGCTCTCCAAGACCAAACGCTGGCGCGTGGTCGAAATCGTGCAGCGCGCTAAGTAGGCCGGAGAGGGGACGACCGTGGTTCAACAGGAATCGAGACTCAAGATCGCGGACAACTCCGGCGCGCGCAGCGCGCTGGTCATCCGCGTGCTGGGCGGGTCCAAGCGCCGCTATGCGGGGCTCGGCGACATCGTGGTGGTGACCATCAAGGACGCCATCCCCACCGGCCAGGTGAAGAAGGGCGAAGTCGCCAAGGCCGTGATCGTCCGGACCGCCAAGGAAACCAAGCGGAAAGACGGGTCCTACATCCGCTTCGACGAGAATGCCGCCGTGCTGATCAACGATCAGGGCGAGCCGCGCGCCACCCGCATCTTCGGCCCCGTGGGCCGGGAGCTCCGGGAAAAGCGGTTCATGAAGATCGTGTCGCTGGCGCCGGAGGTCATCTGATATGAGGAAGCTGGTCTACAAGAAGAGCCGGAAGGTGCGCGGGATGGAACCCGAGCGTCACAAGCTCCATATCGCCAAGGGCGATACGGTGCGCGTGATCCGGGGCGACGACCGCGGCAAAGAGGGCAAGGTGCTCCACGTCCACCCCAAGATGTTCCGGGTGACGGTGGAGGGCATCAACGTGGTGAAGAAGCACCAGCGCGCCACGACGCCTGAGGCGGAGAGCGGCATCATCGAGTTCCCGGCGCCCATCGCGGCCGCGAACGTGATGCTGCTCGACCCCAAGTCCGGCGAGCCCACGCGGGTGCGCCGGCAGCGGGACAAGGATGGAACCATCGAGCGGATCGCGGTGAAGTCGGGCCAGCCGATTCCGCGGGCGAGGGCGTAATGGCTGATACCAAGGAAAAGCAGCCGAAGCAGGAAAAAAAGGAAAAAAAGGAAAAGAAGGGGAAGAAGGCCGCTCCGGAGGCTCCGGCGCAGGAGGCACCCTCCGGCGAGCCGGCCCCCCGTCCGCGCTTGCTCGACTACTACGAGCAGCGGGTCCGGGGCAAGCTCCAGCAGCAGTTCGGGTACAAAAACCCGCACCAGATCCCGAAGCTGGTCAAGATCGTGCTGAACGTCGGGATCGGGGACGCGTCCAAGAATCCCAAGACGCTGGAAGCGGCCGTCGCCGAGCTGGGTTCCATCACCGGGCAGCAGCCGGTGGTGACCAAGGCGAAGAAGGCGATCGCGAACTTCAACCTCCGCGCCGGCGTGCCCATCGGCTGCGCCGTGACCCTGCGGGGCGCGCGGATGTTCGAGTTCCTGGACCGCTTCATCAACGTGGCCGTGCCCCGGATGCGCGACTTCCGGGGCCTGCCCGACAAGAGCTTCGACGGGCGCGGCAACTACACGCTCGGGGTGAAAGAGCAGATGATTTTCCCGGAGATCGACTACGACAAGGTCGAGAAGATCCACGGGATGGACATCACGTTCGTGACCACTGCGGGGCGCGATGACGCGGCGCTCGCCCTGCTACGCGAGATGGGCATGCCGTTCCGGGGCGAACCCCCGGTCGTGGCCGCCTGAGGAGATCCGAGGAATGGCGAAGAAGTGTTGGGTCGAAAAGGTCAAGCGGACGCCCAAGTTCAAAGTGCGGGCGTACTACCGCTGTCAGCGCTGCGGCCGGAGCCGCGGGACGCTGAGAAAGTTCAAGCTCTGTCGTATCTGTTTCCGTGAGCTCGCGCTGCGGGGAGAAATCCCGGGCGTGCGCAAAGCCAGCTGGTAAAGGACGGTCGACCGCATGAGCATGACTGATCCCGTCGCCGATATGCTGACCCGGGTGCGCAACGCCTGTATGGCGGGCCACCGACGCGTCGACATGCCGGTGTCAAAACTCAAGGCCGAGATCGCGCGGCTGCTCCGTGACAACGCCTACATCCAGGACTTCAAGGTGCTGGATGACGGCAAGCACGGCCTGCTGCGCCTCTACCTGAAGTACCACAACGACTCTCCCGTCATCCGCGAGCTGCAGCGGGTGTCGGCGCCCGGTCTCCGCCGCTACGTCAAGGCGCGCGAGATCCCGCGGATCAAGAACGGCCTCGGTATGGCCATTCTGTCGACCCCGCAGGGCCTGATGACCGACCGCGAAGCCCGCACCGCCCGCGTGGGCGGCGAGCTCCTCGCGGTGGTCTGGTAGGAGGGGCGATGTCGCGCATCGGCAAGAAACCCGTTCCCCTGCCCAAGGGCGTGACCGCCACCGTGGTGGGCCACGCGCTGACGGTGAAGGGTCCCAAGGGAGAGCTCTCCCGGACCTTCCACACCGACATGGCGCTGGCCGTCGAGGCGGAGACCGTGGTGGTGAAGCGGCCCTCCGACGAGAACCGGCACAAGGCGCTCCATGGCTTGTCCCGGACCCTCGTCGCCAACATGGTCGAGGGCGTCACCAAGGGGTTCCAGAAGCAGCTCGAGATCCAGGGCGTCGGTTACAAAGCCGAGCCCAAACCGTTCGGCGTGCAGCTCATCGTCGGGTTCTCCCATCCGGTGCCGTACCACGCGCCGAAGGGCATCAAGATCACGGTCGACAACAACGTGAACGTGAAGATCGAAGGCGTCGACAAGGAGCTGGTGGGGCAGGTCGCAGCGGAGCTGCGCGCCGTGAAGCCCCCCGAGCCCTACAAGGGCAAAGGCATCCGTTATCAGGGCGAGCAGGTCCGGCGTAAGGCCGGCAAGACCGCCCAGGCGGCCAAGTAACCATGCGATCGATCCGAAAAGTCAGATCCGCGAATCACCAGCGCCTCCGGCGCCACCTCCGGGTCCGGAAGACCGTCACCGGTACCCCCGAGCGTCCGCGCCTCGTGGTGTTCCGCTCCGCCAAGCACATCTATGCCCAGGTGGTGGACGACACCAAGGGCGTGACCCTGGTGGGCGCCTCCGACCGCACCGACGGTGTGCAGCCTGAAGGCACGGGCAAGACCGCGAAGAGCTTTGCGCTGGGCCGGCACATCGCGGCCAAGGCGAAAGAAAAAGGCATCGCCCGCGTGGTGTTCGACCGCGGGGGCTATCAGTACCACGGACGCGTCAAGGCCGTAGCCGATGGCGCGCGCAAAGGCGGATTGGAGTTCTGATGGCGAACGAACAGGAACAGACGGCCGGGACGCCTGCGGCCGCACCGGCGGCTGACGCTGCCGCTCCGACTGAAGGCGCTGCCGAAGCACCGCATCCCCGCGCCGGCGGTGGTCCCGGTGGTCCCGGTGGTCCCGGTGGTGGCGGCGGCGGTGGTGGCCGGGGCCGAGGCGGACGCGGCGGCCGGGGCCGGGGCGGCGAGCGCGGACGCGGCGACCGCGGGCCCCGCGGCGATCGCCCCCGTGAAGGCGACGGCATGGTCGAGAACGTGGTCGCCATCAACCGCGTGGCCAAGGTCGTGAAGGGCGGCCGGCGCTTCTCGTTCAACGCCCTGGTGGCCGTGGGCGATGGGCAGGGACATGTCGGCGTCGCGACCGGCAAGGCGAACGAAGTGTCGGAAGCGGTGCGCAAGGCCGTGGAAGCGGCCCGGCGGAACATGGCCGAGATCCCGCTGACCGTCGGCACCATTCCCCACGAAATCATCGGACACCATGGCGCCGGCCGGGTGCTGTTGAAGCCCGCCGCGTCGGGAACCGGCGTGATCGCCGGCGGTCCGGTGCGCGCGGTGCTGGAGTGTGTCGGCATCCGCGACATCCTGACCAAGAGCCTGGGCTCCACCAACCCGCACAACATGGTGCGGGCGACGATGGACGGGCTGCAGCGGCTCACGACCGCCCGGCGCGTGGCCAAGGAGCGGGGCGTGCCCGATGACGCGATTCACTACAAGGCGCGGCAAGAGGTGACGCATGTCTAGGCTGCCGCCCACCCGGAAATACCGGAAGCGGAAGCCGGGTCGTGACCCGGTGCTGCCGCCCGCGGGCAAAGGCGAGCTTCGGATCGAGCAGGTGCGCTCGACGTCGGGGCACCCGCAGCCCATCCGGAAGACTCTCGAGGCCCTGGGGCTGAAGCACCACCAGGACGTCGTGGTGCAGAAGGATCATCCTGCCCTGCGGGGTATGCTGTATCAGGTGCGTCATCTCATCAAGGTGACGCCGGCGAAAGACGGAGCGTAAGCGATGGCGAAGGCGACGACCAAGAAGCCCAGGGCCCGGAAGCCGAAGGCGGAATCGCCTCAGTTCGAGCCGCTGCGGCTGCATCATCTCAAGCCGGCTCCCGGTTCGACCACCGCCCGGCGCCGCGTCGGCCGCGGGCCGGGATCCGGTCTCGGCAAGACGTCCGGCAAGGGCAACAAGGGTGAGAAGGCGCGGTCGGGGGGCGGACGCCGTCCGGGCTTCGAGGGCGGTCAGATGCCCTTGATCCGGCGCATCCCCAAGCGCGGCTTCACCAACCCGTTCAAGCAGCCGGCCCAGGTAGTCAACGTGCGGCACCTCTCCTTCATCAAGGAAGGGCTCGAGGTGACGCCGGAGACTCTCTTCGGCGCCGGCCTGGTGCGGCGTCCCGATCACCCCATCAAGCTGCTCGGCATGGGGGACGTGGCCCGCAAGTTCACCGTGAAGGGTGTTTCGGTGTCGACCTCCGCCAAAGGCAAGATCGAGGCGGCGGGCGGCATCATCGAGGCCTGATTCTACCGTGACCGCGCCCGCAATCCCGAATCTGTTCAAGGTTCCGGAGCTCAAGAACAAGATCCTGTTCACGCTGCTCTGCCTGGTGATTTACCGGGTGGGCGCGCACATCGCGACGCCCGGCGTGAACGTGCAGGCCCTCTCCGACGCGCTCCAGCAGGCGGGGAAGGGCAACCTCTTCGGACTTTACGATCTGTTCGCGGGCGGCGGGCTGGGACGGGCCACCGTTTTCGCCCTCGGGATCATGCCGTACATCTCGGCCAGCATCGTCTTTCAGATGGCGGGACCGGTCTTCCCGATCCTCGAGAAGATGCAGCGGGACGAAGAGGGCCGGAAAAAGATCACGCAGTGGACCCGGTATCTCACCGTCGTCCTCTGCTTCATGCAGGCCTACGGCTACGCGCTCTTCGTGGAGACGCAGGTGCCCGGGGCAGTGCTCACCCCGGGGTTCGGCTTTCGGATGACCACCGTGCTCACCCTCACCACGGGGGGTGTGTTCGTCATGTGGCTGGGTGAGCAGATCACCGAGCGCGGCATCGGCAACGGCGCGTCGCTCCTGATCTTTTTCTCGATCATCGAGCGCATCTGGCCCGAATTCCTGAACACGGTCGAGTCCATCCGGGCCGGCACCGCGAGCGTCAAGCTCCTGGTGTTCGTCGTCGCCATGATGGTGCTCGTCACCGCGGCCACCGTGGCGATCACGGTCGCCTCCCGGAAGATCCCGATCCAGATCCCGCGCAAGGTGATGGGCCGGGGCCGCATCCGGGAAGGGCAAAAAACGTTCATCCCGCTGCGCCTGCTCACGGCCAATGTGATGCCGATCATCTTCGCGCAATCCCTGATCATCATTCCGAGCACGCTCGCCACCTTCGTGGGCGGATCGTTCCTGCGCCAGGTGAACGACTACTTCAGCGCGGGCTCCGCACTATACATCATCTCCCTGCTGGTGCTCATTCTCTTCTTCACCTACTTCTACACGTCCATCGTCTTCAACCCGGTGGACCTGGCGGAGAACTTGAAGAAGCAGGGAGGGTTCATCCCCGGCGTGAAGCCGGGCGCGGCGACGGCGGACTACATAGACGAAGTGCTCTCCCGCATCACGTTGCCCGGGGGATTCTTCCTGGCGCTGGCCGCCATCATCCCGATCATCGCGGCTAACGGGCTCAATCTGCCGTTCGGCTTCGGCGGCACCGCCCTCATCATCGTGGTGGGTGTGGCGCTCGATACGATTCAGCAGGTCCAGCAGCACATGCTGCTCCGGCACTACGACGGGTTCATGAAGGAAGGCCGCGTGAAGTTCCGCGGACGGACCCGCTAGCTCCACTTCCAACCCAGGCCCACAACCCGTGTTCATCCTCCTCCTCGGCGCACCGGGATCAGGAAAGGGCACCCAGGGCAAGCTCCTGAGCGAGCGCCTGGGACTGCCGAAGATCACCACCGGGGACCTGATCCGGGCCGCCATCAAGGACAAGACCCCCCTCGGCGTCGAGGCCAAGAAGTTCTACGACGCCGGGAAGCTCGTGCCCGACTCCGTCATCATGGGGCTGATCAAGGAACAGCTGGACAAGCCCGATGCGAAGGACGGGGCGGTGCTGGACGGCTTTCCGCGCACCGCAGCCCAGGCGGAGCTGGTGGACCGGACGCTGGCGGCCACGCAGCACTGGTTGAACCACGTCCTGCTCCTGGACGTTCCGGAGGAGGAGCTGGTGACCCGGATGCTGGGGCGGGCGCGGCAGGAAGGCCGCGCCGACGATACGCCCGAGACGATCAAGACCCGTCTGGGCGTCTATCAGATGGAGACCGCGCCGCTGGTGGCGCACTTCGCCCAGCGGGGGATCGTGCACCGCGTGCCCGGCACCGGCAGCGTCGAGCAGATTGCCGAAGAGGTCAAACGAATCATCGGCCGATGATTACGATCAAGTCGTTCCGCGAAATTCAGACCATGGCCGAGGCGGGGAAGATCGTGGCGAAGACCCTCGCGCTGGTGGCGGCGAACGTGCGCCCCGGGGTCTCGACGCAGCAGCTCGATCAGATGGCCGAAGAGTTCATCCGCAGTCATCCCGGGGCCAAGCCGTCCTTCAAGGGTCTCTACGACTATCCCGCCACGCTCTGCACGTCCATCAATCAGGAAGTGGTGCACGGGATCCCCAGCTCCAAGCGGGTGCTGAAGGAGGGGGATCTGGTGAGCGTGGACGTCGGCGCCTGGCTGGACGGCCTGCACGCCGACTCGGCCGCGACCTTCGCGGTGGGCGCGATTTCTGAACCGGCTCAGCGGCTTCTGGATGTCACGCAGAAGGCGCTCGCGGCGGGCATTGCGGAGGCGCGGGCGGGGAACCATACCGGGGATATCGGCGCGGCGGTGCAGGGCGTGGCCGAGGGCGCCGGGTATTCGGTGGTGCGGGAGCTGGTGGGGCATGGGATCGGGTCGGCGTTTCACGAGGAGCCCCAGGTTCCCAATTACGGCAAGCCAAAGCGGGGTCCCAGATTGGTGGCCGGCATGACCATCGCCATCGAGCCGATGGTGAACGTGGGCAGTGCGGACATCCGCACGCTTCCTGACAAGTGGACGGTGGTCACCGAGGATGGCTCGTTGTCGGCCCATTTCGAGCACACCGTGGCCGTCGGTCCTGACGGCGTACCTCCCAGGATTCTGACGACCGCAGCCTGAAGTTCGACTTGTGAAACCCGTCGCCGCGCACTACCGTCATATGGGTATCCCATAGGACTGGTCTCATGAAGCGTGAGCGGGTGGTGCAGGTCGTCTTGGGCTTGATGGGCTTGTTCTATCTCTCTTGGTTCATCCCCGCAGTCCTTTCCCGCCCCTTCAGCGAGCCGCGCTTTGCCGAACGCTAGAACGGGAGACCATCAGTGAACAACACGGGCTTGCTGAAAATCACGTCTCTGCTCTCGCTCCTCTTGCTGACACTTCACGTGACGGACGACATCGTCCGCGGGATATCGAAGGCCGAGTCCTCAAACACCGCGCTGGTCGTCCTGGTGGTCTTCCTGTACGGGACGCTGGTGCTCGAGGGGCGATGGGGGCACGTCATCATGTTCCTGGTGGGGTTGTTGGCGGCAGCCATACCCGTCATGCACATGAGGGGGGCACACTATCCCGAGATCGCAGCCTCCCCCGGCGGCTTTTTCTTCGTCTGGACACTCTGGGCGCTCGGCGCGCTCGGGGGCGTCACCATGATCCTCTCGGTGCGCGGACTGTGGAGCCTGCGACGGGGGGGCACACGGGATTGAGCGCGCCGTCGGACCTGACGGCACTCCTCCCGGGATTCTGACGACCGCAGCCTGAAGTTTTCCGTACCGACGCACCTTTTTCTGATGATGATGTCCCCGGGCGCTCTTCCCAGGGTTGGGGGATGGGTGTCGGCGGGTTGGGATTGTTGGCGACTTTGCGTCGCGCGTTGCGGCTCAGGCAGTACAGCCCGCGGACGGAGGAGGTGTATGTCGCCTGGGTGCGCCGGTACGTGCGGTTTCATGGGCGCCGGCATCCCCGGGAGATGGGGGAAGGGGAGATCACGGCGTTCTTGACGGCGCTGGCGGTGGAGGGGCGGGTGACGGCGGCGACGCAGAACCAGGCGTTGGCCGCCTTGTTGTTTTTGTACCGGGAGGTGCTGGGGCGTCCGGCGGGCGCGTTGAGCGGTCTGGTGCGGGCGCGTCAGTCGCAGCGGGTGCCGGTGGTGTTGAGCCGAGGCGAGGTGGCGGCGGTGTTGGGGCAGCTGCGGCGGGGGAGTGTGGAGTGGCTGGTGGCGTCGTTGCTGTACGGGTCCGGCCTGCGGTTGCTCGAGGCGCTGCGTCTCAGGGTGAAGGACGTGGACATTGCCAGCGGGGAGATCCGCGTGCGCCGCGCGAAGGGGGACAAGGACCGGGTGACGATGCTGGCGCAGAGCGTGCAGGGGCCTCTGGGGGAGCATCTTCGCGGGGTGCGTGAGCGGTGGGAGCGGGACCTGCGGCAGGGTGCGGGGTGGGTGTTCCTGCCGGGCGCATTGGGGCTCAAGTATCCGAACGCCGGGCATGAGTGGCCATGGCAGTGGGTGTTTCCAGGACGTCTGGTGCATGTGCTGGAGGAGCCGAGTGGGGCCCGGGGCCGGTGGCCGGTTCACGAGACGGCGGTCCAGCGCGCCTTTCGGGCCGCCGTGCTGGCGAGCGGGATTTCCAAGCGTGCGAGCTGTCACACCCTGCGGCACTCGTTTGCGACGCATCTCCTCGAAAACGGCTACGACATCCGCACGGTGCAGGAGCTCCTGGGCCATCG
>DATBBZ010000174.1:0-7492 GCA_036270745.1 Gemmatimonadales bacterium
GTGCTGGAGGTAGAGGGAGAGGCGCCGGACGGTGGAGTCGGAAATCTTCCGCATTGTGAATTATTTCACAATTGCCCGCTCCAAATCAAGAGGCGCGCGAAATCCGCAGGTGACAGTGTCTCGGGACGGGCCTGCGGGTCGATCCCCATCCCGCGCAACGCCTCAACCACGGCTCCCGGCTCCCGGCTTGCGACGGCCGCAAGCACGTTCCGCAGTTGCTTGCGACGCTGGCTGAAACAGGCCACCACGAATCGCCGGAAGGCGCTTCCCTGCTCCGCGGGCACGAGGGGCCGAGCGAGAGGTGTGAGCCGAAGGACCGCGCTATCGACTTTCGGGGGGGGCCGGAAGGCGCCCGCCTTCACCGTGAAGAGCTTCTCGACCTGGCACGCCGCCTGAATCCCCACCGACAGCGCCCCATAGGTCCGGGACCCGGGCGGCGCGGCGATGCGGTCGGCGACTTCCTTCTGCACCAGGAAGACGATCCGCGAGGGGAGCGGCGGCGTCAGGGCTTTGTCGAGCAACGGAGAGGTGATGTTGTAGGGGATGTTGCCGACAACTGCGAACCGCAGGCCGCGGTCGGCAGTCCGCTCCGTGCCCAGGGCCAGCTCCGCCCAGTCTACCCGTAGAGCGTCGGCATTCCGCACTGAGAGGAGCGGACTGCCGCCTGCCGCCTGCGCTGTCAGTCTCTCCGCGAGCTCCCGATCCTTCTCGATCGCCACCACCCGGGCCCCCCGGTTCAGGAGCTGCCGCGTGAGGTCCCCTCGCCCAGGCCCGATCTCGACGACGGTATCACCGGGCGAGATCCCGACCGCGTCCGCAATCTTGCCGAGGATGTTCGAATCCGACAGAAAGTGCTGCCCGAGACTCCTCTTGGGCTTCACACCCGGAGGAGCACGATGGTGCGGTCGTCGGTGGGGTCGGCGCCGTCCGTGAACGCATCCAGCTCGGTGGTGATGGCATTGAGGATGTCGAGCGTCGTGCGCCCCTGCATCCGGCTCACGTGACCGAGCACACGCTCCTCCCCGAAGCGCACCCCGCGCAAGGACGTCGCGTCGGAGATTCCGTCCGTAAAGAGACACAAGGTGTCCGCCCGCCTGGCCCAGGGCAGCTCGGCGTCCTTGGTACTGCCGAGGGCGAGGCCCAGCGGGGGGCGGGTGGCTTCGAGACGGCAGGGCCTGCCGTCCGCGCGGACGATGAAGGCCTGCGGATGGCCCGCGTTCGCATAGAACAGCTTGCCCGCCGCCGGATCCACCACGCCATAAAAGAGCGTGAGAAACATCTCGGTCTTCTGCAGCTCGTCCGCGAGCGACTCCTCGAGTCTTGCGAGCACCTCGGCGGGGCTGGCCGCCGCCTCGGCGTGAATGCCGGACGCGGACATGGCGAGCGCCATGATCAACGCCGCACCGAATCCGTGGCTCGACACGTCCCCGATCATCACGCCGATGCGGTCCCCCGTCAGGCGCATGAGGTTGTAGAAGTCGCCCCCTACCACCTCCGCGGGACGGCAGCGCGCGGCCACGTCGGCCTTCGCCGCGATCACCAGCGGCGACGGCAGGAGCTTCAGCTGCAGGTCACGCGCCAGCTCCAGCTCCCGGCGCAGCCGCTGCTGCTCCAGGTCCCGGGAGACGAGCCGGGCATTGGCGAGCGCCGCGCCGATCTGGTTGGCGATGGCGGCCACGAGCTTCCGGTCCCCCGACGTGAACGCATCGCCCCCGATCCGGTCGGTGAAGTTGATGACCCCGATGGGCCGGGACGGACCGCCGGGGGTGGCGTACAACACCGGCACCGACAGGTAGGCGAACCCGCGGTAGGCCCGGGAGGTGCGGTCCTTTACCGTCTCCGTCCCCTCGGGCGGCGGGTTATACGAGTGGATCCGTCCTTCGCGGAACACCCGCGCCGCGATGGACGAGGGATCATCCACCTCGATGGGCTCGGCTTCAGAGGGATTCATGCCCTGGGCGGCGACGATCCGCAGCACCTTCCCGCCTTCGTCCACCGCAAGCAGCGTGGCGCGCCGGGCACCGACGACGTCCGACACTTCCCGGAGAATCCGGGCGGCCGCATCCGAAAGTCGGATGGTGTGCCCGAGCACTTCGCTGATCGTGTAGATCAAATCGATCTCTTCGTAGCGTTCGGAGAGCTCCGCCGCCACGGCCTTCGTCTCGTCCTCGGACTCCATGAGGGCGCCGACGGTCTTCGCCAGCGCCGCCGCGTTCACGCGCCCCCGCCCCTTCACTTTGATTTCGAGCCACGTGTCGGGGATCCCCGGCACCCGCGTGAGCTTCCCGCCCCGGCCGGCGACCGGCGCTTTGCCCGTGAGCACCCGCAGCTTCGCCCCGCCCAGGGCACCCAGGGCAGCGAGGGCCCGCTCGAGGCGGGTCAGCCCGCCCGCAGAGTCAGGCAGACGGCGTTTCCCTTGGCGTTGAAATCGACGGCGTCGACGAGATGGCGAATGACGAAGAGCCCCCGTCCATCCTCCCGCTCCAGCGTTTCCGGGGCGGTGGGGTCAGCAACGGACAAAGGATCGAAGCCTTCCCCCGCATCGGTGACGGTGACGCGGATCCCGTCGCTCCGCGCTTCGACGCGGACCTCCACGTGCTTGGTGGGATCCTCGCGATTGCCGTAGGTGATGGCGTTGGCCAATGCCTCGGCGAGCACCGTGCGGAGGTTGAACTGCACCCGGCGGGGACTCAGGATGCCTGAGGGGGTGTGGAGAGCGACCAGCTCCACCGCTTCCGATACGAGGGCGAGGTCCGACGGGACGCGCAGCACCAGCTCCACGTCCCCGGCGAGCCTCCCGCGCCGCACCGCGATGTTCACGTCAGAACGCAGCGAGGGCTTCGGCCGGCGTCTTCGCGATGGTGAACAGCGTGTCGAGCTTGGTCAGCTCGAAGAGCGTCTGGAGATCTTCGTTGAGACCGGCCAGACGCAGGTCCCCGCCCTGCTCCCGGATCTTCTTCGACAGGGACACGAGGACGCCCAACCCGGAAGAATCGATGTAGCCGGTGGTCGTGAAGTCGATCACGAATTTCCGGGAGCCGCCGTCCAGGGACTCGAGCACCTTCTGCTTCAGCTCCTGCCGGTTGCCGACGATGAGCTGACCGTCCACGCCGACCACCACGACGCCCTTGGCGTCCTTCTTGAGACTGAAGGTCATCCCTTGCTCCCCGCGAGTGATTTGAACTTCGCTTTCAGGGCCTGGTGAACCACCGGATCCACCAGCGCCGATACGTCGCCCCCGAACCGCGCCACTTCCCGCACCAGACTCGAGCTCAAGTACGTGAGGTCGAAGGCGGGGACCAGAAACACCGTTTCGAGTGCCGGCGCCAGCGTGCGGTTCATCAGCGCCATCTGGAACTCGTATTCGAAGTCTGACACGGCCCGGAGCCCGCGGATCAGCATCGTCGCGCTCACCTGCCTGGCGAAATCGACCAGCAGGCCGTCGAACGACCGCACTTCCACATTCGGCACCTGCACCGTGTCCCGAATCAACGCGACCCGCTCCTCCAATGTAAAGAGCGGCTGCTTGGATACGTTCACGGCGACCGCCACCACCACCCGGTCCGAAAAAGCCTGGGACCGGCGAATCAGGTCCACATGGCCCCGGGTGACGGGGTCGAAGGAGCCGGGGTACACCGCGATCCGGGTCATCGTCACGCGTAGAGGAAGGTGATGGCCGTGTCGCCATAGCGGCGGCTGTCGTCACCCTGCACCGGGGTGTCGGCCGAGTGCTCCACCGCAAAGATGCGCGCGAAAGGCGCGGCGCGAAACAGTGCCGAGAGCCTCCCGGCGGCGGGGTCCGCGTAGGGAGGGTCCGCGAACGCGACGTCGTATTGCCCCGGCTGCAGGCGCTCCACGAATCGCAGGGCATCCGTCCGGTGCACGGTGACACGATCTTCGACCTTGAGCAGGGCGATGTTCGCGCGGAGGGCGTCGAGGGCCGGACGTGCCCGCTCCACGAATTCCGCGCTGGTCGCTCCCCGGGACAGGGCTTCGAGCCCGAGCGCCCCCGACCCCGCGAAGAGGTCGAGCACCCGGGAACCCGGGATGGAGGTCTGCAGAATGTTGAACCAGGCCTCCCGCACCCGTCCCGACGTGGGACGGGTCCGGTCCCCCGCGGGGGTCTTCAGCCGGCGGCGCCGGAATTCCCCGGCGACGATCTCGATCATGCGGCGGGCGAGATGGATGCCACCTTCGCCTGCAGCCGGAACCGCCCCTGCCACTCGTCCCGTTCGAGCCGGAACGCCACATCCAGGGGATTGGCGAGCCACGTGTCCGGCACCTGATCGGCCCAGCGGAATCCGATGGCGTCGATGACCCCGGAGCCGTCGTCGAGCCGGAACTTCAAATGGTTCTCCCCCACGCGCCGGGCATCGATCGCGCGGGCCCCGCGCACCCCGAACACCGGAGCCGGATTCCCCGCGCCACAGGGTTCGAGGTGACGCATGAGACGCTCGAGGTCGTCGCTCACGGAGCCCAGCGGCAGCTCCAGGTCGACCCGCTGCGCCGGCGCGAGATCTTCAGGACTCAATGCCTCGGCCGCGGCGGCCAGGAACCCCGCACGGAACTCCTCGAAGCGCGGCCGCCTGATGGTGAGGCCCGCCGCCATCATGTGCCCGCCGTACTTCTCGAGACAGCCGCCGACCGAGTGCAAGGCCTGGTGCAGATCAAACCCGACCACGCTCCGGCCCGAGCCCTTCCCCACCTCACCATCCCACCCGATGAGGAACGTCGGACGACCGTACCGCTCCACCAGGCGGGAGGCGACGATGCCGATGACGCCGGGGTGCCAGGCGTCGTTCGCCAGCACGATCGCGCATTGCCCGGGGGTGAGCGTCTTCTCCACCATCTCGATCGCTTCGTCCTGAATCCGGTGGTCCATCTCCTGGCGCCGGGCGTTCAGCGTCTCGAGCTGCCGGGCCAGGCCGCCAGCTTCGGCGGGATCGTCCGACAGGAGCAGCCGGAGTCCGTCATTCGCGTCACCGATGCGTCCCGCCGCATTGAGCCGGGGCGCGAGGATGAATCCCACCTGGCCCGCGCGGATCGGCTGCCCGGCGAGTCCCGCCGCTTCCACCAGTGCGCGCAACCCGGTCCACCGGGAGTCGGCGAGCATCTTGAGGCCGTGCCGCACCAGGATGCGGTTCTCGCCGGTGAGCGGGACGACGTCGGCCACGGTGGCGAGGGCCACGTAATCCAGGAAGTGCAGCGGCAGGTTGGGGGACAGTCCGAGGGCGGGCACGAGCGCCTGGACGAGCTTGAACGCCACGCCGGCGCCGCACAGGGTCTTGTCCACCGACGGGCAGCCCGGCTGCTGGGGATCGAGCACCGCGTCGGCATCCGGGAGGGCATCGCCGGGCAGGTGATGATCGGTGACGATCACCTGGTGCCCCGCCGCGCGCGCCTGGGTGACCGTCTCGACCGCGGTGATCCCGCAGTCACACGTGATGATCAGCCGCGCACCCACGCTCGCGGCCTTCGCGAGTCCGGCGGGTCCGAAGTCGTAGCCGTCCCGGAGCCGGTGCGGAACGAAGGCATGCACGGTGCCGCCCGCGGCGCGCAGCACGCGGGTCAACATGGAGGACGCGCACTGCCCATCCACGTCGTAGTCGCCGTGCACCAGGATCGGCGCGCGCTCCCGAATCGCTTTGACGATGATGTCTACCGCCTGTCGCATTCCGGTCCACTCGAGCGGATTCGAGAGCCGCTCCAGCTCGGGCCGGAGGAACGCCTTGGCGAGGTCGGGCTGGGCGAGGCCCCGTTGAATCAACAGCGCCGCGAGCGGCTCGGGGATCGTCAGCGCCGCCGACAGGTCGTGGATGGCCGCCGGATCCGGGGTGGCGGCGAGGGCCCACTTGGCGGGAATCATGCTACGTAGAGCAGCACGCCGCAGGCCTCGCAGCCTTCGATGGTGGAGCCGCGCTGGATGAGCACGCGGCGCTGGCTCGGCACCGCGGTAAAGCAATGCCCGCAGGACCCGCCATGGAGCGGATAGACCGCGACGGGCGCTTTCCCCTTCCGGATCTTTTCGTAGCGGCTGAGGAGAGACGCCTGAACCTGTTTGGCGGCCTGCTCCCGGCTCGTCACCGCCCGCTCCCGTTCAGCCATGATGGCTTCCCGCTTGCCGGCGATAATCTCCCGGTCCGCTCGCTGCGCCTCGCGCACGTCCTCCACCCCCTTCTCCGCCTCGGCCGCCCTTCGTTCCGCCTCGGTGACCGCGTCCCCCGACCGGAGGAACTCAACTTCTTCCTTGGCGATCACGCCGCGCGCCAGGTCGAGCTCGGCCATCAGCAACTGGGCTTCCTTGGCGCCCTTGACCCATTCGAGCCGCTGCCGCCGCGCATCCTGCATCCCCTTGTAGTTCGCAATTTTCCCTTCCAGCTCACCGCGCCGTCCCACGGCCTCCTGAATCCCCCGCCGCGACTGTTCGAGTTGCTGTTCCGCGCCTTGGAGGGCCTGGTCCAGGCGCGCCAGCTCCGGTCCCAGCGCCGCCAGGGCGTGGTCCGTGGCACGGACGGCTTCATCCTTCTGCTGGAGCATCAACAGGGCTTCAAGATCCGGGTGCACCCTTCCTCCTCGACGTAATCTTGTACGTGGGTTTGACGGCATTCCGCTCGGCCGCTGCCTTCTTCTTTTCTTCGATCAACACGCGTTGCTCTTCCGGACTCGCCAACGAGATCCTCCGGTCAAACGACTCGAGCCGCTCCGTGAGCGGACGAGCCCGGATGTCCCGGATGGCCGCCTCCACCACGTCCCCCACACTTGCGGCGTCCAGTTTGAGTCCCATCAGATGCTCGAGCACCGCCGCCGCATCACCCTCCAGCGCATCCTGCGTGCCCTGCCGGATCGCCTCAAAAACCTTGCGGTAGGACGGATACTCGAACACCTCGGCGGACACGCTCTCCAGCACCCGGCTGGTCCACGGTTCTCCGGCCAGGAGTGCGAGGATGAGCGCGCGTTCCGCGTCGGGCGGTGCGGCGGGGGGCGGAGCGGCCGAGCTCGACGAGATCGCCGTTCCCGATACCTGACGCCTGATCCCGGATCCTTGTACCTGGGCTTCCCGCTCCAGGGTCTCCTTGCGGATGTGCGCGGCCTCCGCCGCCCGCGTGATGTACAGGTCCCGGGTGAGCGGGTCGCTTGCGGCTCGGATGGTGGGAAGGAGTCGGTCCAGCGCCCGACGGCGGCCGGGAATGGTCCCGAACATCCCGCGCGCATCCAGGATTTGCAGCTTCCGGTCGAAGACATCGATCGCATCCCTGAGGACTCGCTCCAGCGCCGCCCCGCCCTCCCGCTGGACGAGCGTGTCCGGATCCTCGCCCTCCGGGAGGGTCGCGACGCTCACCCGCAGTCCGTGATGCAGGAGCTCGTCCCCCGCGCGGAAGGTCGCCCGCAGTCCGGCTTCATCCGAGTCATAGAGAAGGATGACGTGCCCGGTATGCCGCTTGAGCAGCTCCGCTTGATCACTGGTGAGTCCAGTGCCGAGGGGCGCGACGAC
>DATBBZ010000175.1:0-5610 GCA_036270745.1 Gemmatimonadales bacterium
GGGACACGCTGCGGCTCGAGGCCGGCCTGCCGCTCTACGGGAATGACATCGACGACACGACGACGCCCCTCGAAGCGGGGCTGAATTTCATCGTGAAGCTCGAAAAGGGCGCCACCTTCACCGGGCAGGCGGCCCTCAAGAAGCAGAAGCTCGAAGGGGTGACCCGCCGTCTGGTGGGATTCAGAATGGCGGATCCCAAGGCCATCGGGCGCCACGGCTACCCCGTGTTTCTGAATGGGCGACAGGTGGACGTCGTCCGCAGTGGCACGGTGACGCCCACGGTGAACGCGCCGATCGGCACGACCTATCTCCCCAAAGAGCAAGCCAAGGCGGGCACGAAGTTCGAGGTCGAGGTGCGCGGCAAGAGGGCCGAGGGTGAGGTCGTGAAGCTGCCGTTCGTGCCTCACAACACAAAGAAGTAACGACGCTAAGACGCGAAGGGGCTAAGTCGCTAAGTGCGCATCGGCATACTGACGGTCTCGGATCTTGGGGCGCAAGGAAGGCGTGACGATACGTCGGGTGACTCCATCGCGACGTGGGCGGCGAAGCGCGGCTTTGAGGTCGCCGTCCGCAGCATCGTACCTGACGAGACCAATCTCATCGTGTCCAAGCTGACGCGCTGGGCGGACTCCGGTGAGGTCGATGTCGTGTTGACCACCGGGGGCACCGGGCTGGCCGAGCGGGATGTGACGCCCGAGGCCACGGCGGCCGCCCTTGACCGCGCGGCACCCGGTATCGCCGAGGCCTTGCGGGCACGGGGCGGGAAGGGGTTCCCCCGGGCGTGGCTCTCGCGCGGAATCGCGGGCACCCGTGGCAAGACCCTGATCGTGAACCTCGCCGGGTCTCTGGGTGCGGTGAAGGACGCGCTGCCGGTCTTGGACGAACTGCTCGAGCATGCCGTGAACATCCTTCGTGGCGACCCGGCCGGTCATTGAGCCCTGACCCCCGACACCTGACACCTGATGTCTGACCGCGTCCTGATCACGACCGGCGACCTCGAGTTCGCCGTCCGCGTCAACGCCCAGCTCGAAGAGGCGGGATTCGAGACCGAGCTGGCGACCTCCGGCGACGAAGTCCGTCAGGCCCTGCGCCGCCGGGAGCCGGCGTGCCTGGTGTTCACCGGCGGGCTGCACGAGCCCTCGACGGCCCAACTCCTCTCGCAGGCGCGCGATCTCCCCGTTTCCACGCTGGGTATCCTCGAGTCCACCGAGCCTGAGCCCAAGGAATTCGCGCTCGAGCTGGGGCTGACGGGCTACCTCGTGAAGGGCGCCGATCTGGGGGAAGTGGCGCAGACCGTGCGTCGCCTGATCGAGCGACGACGCCTCCAGGAGCGCACCGGGATCATCGGCGAGTCTCCCGCCATCCAGGAAGTGCTGGTCAAGATCGAGCAGATGGCGCCCGTCACGTCCACGGTGTTGGTCGACGGCGAGTCCGGGACCGGGAAAGAGCTGGTGGCCCGCGCCATCCACGACCTCTCGCCCCGCCGCGGGAAGCCGTTCATTACGGTGAACTGCGCGGCCTTGCCTGAGGCCCTGCTCGAGAGCGAGCTGTTTGGCCACGAGAAGGGCGCCTTCACCGGCGCGGCCGAGCGGCGTCTGGGGCGGTTCGAGCTAGCTGATGCCGGGACCATTTTCCTGGACGAGGTGGGCGAGATGCCCGCCGCCACCCAGGTCAAGCTCCTCCGGGTGCTCGAGGACCGGACCTTCTTCCGGGTGGGCGGCACCCAGCCCATCCGCGTGGATGTCCGGGTGGTGGCCGCGACCAACAAGGGCCTCCGGGATCTCGTGGCCCTCGGCACCTTCCGGGATGACCTCTACTACCGGCTGAACGTCCTTTCCATCTATCTGCCGCCCCTCCGCCAGCGCCGGACCGATATCCCGATCCTGGTCCGGCGGTTCATCGCCGAGTTCGCCAAGGCCCATGACCGGTCGTTCCAGGGGATCACGTCCGAGGCGCTTCAGCTCCTGGTGGACGTTGACTGGCCCGGCAACGTGCGCCAGCTCCGGAACCTGGTCGAATCGATGGTGGTGCTCGCCCCCGCCGGCGAGATCCGGGCCTCCGACATCCCCGCGGACATCCGGGACAGCAGGACGCGCGGGCTGCCGATGCGCGTGGTGGGGCCCGGGCAGGAGGTACAGGGCCAGGAGCTGCAGTTCATTCTGCGGAGTCTGGTGGAGCTCAAGCTGCAGGTGGAGGAGCTGCGCCGCCGGGTCGATGAACAACCGGCCCGCCGGGTGGAGGTGATCGAAGTGGGTCCGCACGGCGCGCTGCCGCCCCCGGAAATTGATTCGCCGGCCGACGATCGCGTGGTCTATCGCGCCGGCATGTCGATGGCCGACGTGGAGCGCGCGGCGATCGAAGCCGCGTTGCAGGAGAGCCGTGGGAATCGCCGGAAGGCGGCGGAGGCGTTGGGGATCGGCGAGCGGACGCTGTACCGCAAGCTGAAGGAGTACGCGCTAATCTAACGCTTCCAGTGCTCGGTCTTGACCTTCGCCAGTACCGATGCCAGCGGGTCGAAGAACACCGCGGTGGGCGTTTCAGGGAAGTTCAGCGTGCCCTCGGTGAGGGGACCCCGTACGTTCAGGTGCATGTAGACGTGGCGATTTCCGGCGAACTGGAGTTCCACAGGGACCGGCATGAAAAAATCGCCTGGAACATCCTCCTGGCGGACGCGGAAATGGACCGGGGTCTTCCCGTTCACCGCGGTGTCGGCCTGCCAGGAGAACGTGTAGGTGGGGATCGCGGAGCGATCCACCCACTCATCGAAGAACCAGCCCATCGGGACGTCCGAGTGTTGCTCGACCACGCGCTCGAAGTCCCGGATCGAGGCCTTCTGGCCCCGGAAGCGCATGTAAAAGTCGCGCATGGTGGCGGTGAAACCGTCCTCGTTGAACGTCCGGAAGTTGAGCATGAGGTTCCGCAGCATCTGCAGGACCCAGGCGCCCTTCTCGTACACGATCAGGTCGTAATCGCCGGGATGATCCTGGTTCGCCACCCGGAATCCAATCCCGAGAGGCGCGACGTCCGGCCCCCTTCTTAGCAGATCATCCCGCCATTTGGTGATCTGGTCGAAGAACTTGGAGGTGTCGTTCATGATCTGCTGCATGTACCAGAGCGCGGAGAAGTTGGCGAACCCTTCCTGGAGCCAAGCGTCCCGCTCGCCGGCCGGCATGATCCCGATGCCCCACCATTGATGCGCCATCTCGTGTGACCGGAAGACCTCCTCCGCTCCCGTGTTGCGCTGGCCGATATACGTGTAGTTCGAAAGGTAGATCATTCCCGGAAACGCCTGGCCGTAGTCGAACGGGACTTCGGTCGCGTAGTACCGGGAGTAGAGCGGCGTGCCGAACCTCTGAGTGAAGAATGACAGGCTGTTCGCCACGTCCCCGGTGACGTCGGTGAGGGCGTCGGCCCGCGTGAGGAGCCGCAGGTTGGAGACCGACCCCCCCGAATCCGTCAGCGCCTCCAGAAACTGGTCCAGAGACTTGTGCGCCTCGGTGTTCATTTGGACCACGACCGGCGGAATCCGGGGGTCCGCGATATGGCGCTCATCCATCCGGCCGACGTTGAAACAGGCCCACACCGTTGGACGCTCGGTTCGCCAGTGGGTAATGGCCGTGTCCCCAGAGCGCGCCGAGTCGACGAGGCGGCCGATGCTCGAAAACTGGTATTCCTGCGGCACCCGGTACGTCAGGTCCATGTCCGTGGCCTGCGAGTAGCCGTAACGCGGATACCATTCACTGCAGTCCCGCACCAGAAGCCACTTGTCGGGGCGGACCTCCGGCGCGATCCGCGGTCCGTCCCGGCGCCAGCCCTCCAGCAGCGAATAGGTGCCGATCAGGGCGCCATGGTCCACGAGGCGGAGGGCGACGGTGTCTCCGGGCTGACGCCCATCGGGGAGCCGGATCCAGAGGTTGCCATTGTGCGGGGCCTGGAAGTAGGGGACCGGACGACCGTCTGCCGTCCCCAGAGAATCCGCGTTGAGCTCCTCGGCGAGCTGAAACTCCACCCAGCGTGTGCGAACCCGCGGAGTGGTGAACCGGAACACGGTGATGGACGAGAAGTCGTGCGCCGGGTCGACCACCGCCTTGACCGTATACGGTCCCATCCGCACGTCGGGGTCCGCAACCTCCTCCGGCTCCGAGTCCGACAGCGCGCGGGCGATCGGGAACGCCGCGATGGGCCATTCAGCCGCGCCCTCTCGGCCGTCGTGGAGCACCGCCAGGCCCTCGGAGGCGCGCGCGTCGTAACGGAACGTGAGGTCCGCCCCGGACGGGCGCGCCACTCGTGCCAGGAGGTAGCCCGTCGTGTCGGCGTTCAGGATGCCGGCCAGGAAATCGGCGTCCAGCGCGAGCTTCGAACGGCCGTCCAAGACGTGACTGAGAAGGTGATCCATCGTGTGGCGGGCATCGCTCTCTTGGCCGGGATGCCATCCGGTGGCGTGGTGCTTGAGTTCCGTGACGCTCGAGTCCAGAGCGAGAAAAGCGGCAGCCGTGATGGCCCACGTAGTCGACGAGTCATGAAGCACCCGGCGCAACTCCCGCCGCTCGATGCTGTACGCGGGGGCCACCGATACCGACCCGCGTCCGACGAACGCGACACCGATCACGCGCCCCATCACGGTTCCCGAGAAGTAGAGGGTCCCGGAGTCGAGGTGAAACACGAGCGAGTCGCGAACCAGCGTGACGTCTCTCAGGCTTGCGGCCGAGTCCGCACGCAATGACAGGCTGCGCAGACTGTCGAAGGTCGGCAGGTACTCGACTGCCTGTCCGGCGAGTGACGGAGCGAGTGCGGCGAGGAGCAGGGGAACGGCGACGGCCCGCTTCATGGTGATCAGTTTACGCACCGTTTCGGAAGCTGGCGAGTGGTCCGCTAAGTGCTTTTCCGTTAAGGATTTGAATATCACGCGCCATTGACAGCTTCCCGGGGCACCTGCATTTTTGCAGCGCCCTTGAAATACCGGAAGGCCGTCAGGCCGTCCGTTCCCAGGCCCGGACCATCCAGGTGGACTTTCGCGTCGATCCGGATCATTGCGTCACGTGTTTGGCGTGCGTGCGTGTCTGCCCCGCGGATGCCGTGGCGGTGGATGTGGATCGCGTCCGGATCGTCGACGAAGCCTGTACGCGGTGCGGCCTCTGCCTCCCCGCGTGTCCCCACGGCGCGATCGTCGCGGTCGGGGACTATGAACGGGCGCTGGAGCTTGCCGCGGGGGGCAAAGCGACGCTCATCCTGAGCGTCGAATCAGCGGCCCACTTTCACCCCGCCACCCCCGAACAGGTCGTCAACGCGTGCTACGAGGCGGGTTTCCGCACCGTCCACCGGGGCGTCCTGGGGGACGAGCTCGTGGCCAAGGAGTACCTGCGGCTCTTCGCCGAGCCGGGGTGGGGCACCATGATCCGAAGCACCTGCCCCGTGGTGGTGGAGCAGATCAAGACCGAGCATCCGGAGCTCGTGCCGTACCTGGCCCCGGTGGAGACGCCGATCGCCGCCGAGGCCAAGTACATTAGAGCTATGTACGGCAATGAGTTAAAGGTCGTTTATGCGGGAGTCTGCCTCACCGAGGGCGGGACTGCGGTGGACGCGGCCATCACCTTCGCGGACCTCGGCCTG